>NZ_JANHZQ010000002.1:0-234764 GCF_041414725.1 Alteromonas sp. DY56-G5
TTTTTCGCGTTTTCATATACACTCCAGTTGAGATGATTATCTCTTAACTGGGTGTGTGAATCTATTGAACCACGTCAAAGTGTTTATTATCATTGACGGTTTTAAAGCAATAGGTAGTGACGAAGAATCATTAAAGAAGCGAATGTATGTCATGGCGTCGCGTGCGCGAGACCGACTGTTTTTGTTAAAAAGTGAAGTACAAAAAAGTATATTTGAAGAAATTCTTCCGCCTGTAGGCGAAACGATTGAAATTGAGCGAAATGGCCACGTTGAAAAACATGAACTCCTCAAGAGAATTAAAATATGAGCGCTAGCAAATGGTTTTTGGTAACCAATACAGAAAATCTTAAATATCACTTCGACTGCAACATGATAGTCGAGACACAGGCGTTTGAAGGTAATGCTTATCTTCGAGATATTCAGGCAGAAAGACCCAAAGGATACATTACGCTTAATGATCAAACCAATCTAACCGACGCGCTTGAACTTTCTATTTCGGAAGATCCTAATCTAGAAAGTTGTATAGTTGAAGTAGACCTAAGTGGGTTAGAGTCAGCGAGTGTCTATGGTAGGGTTTCTGAACAGCAATATGAGTTCGGTAGTCTTGATCAGATATTACGTTCTGATGTTGACGAAATATTAATACCAGCGCCTTTACCTATTGGCATAATAAAAACTGTTTTTCTGAAAAATGCTAAAGCAAGCGATTTATTAAAAAGCGAGCTTACGCGCCTATATGGCGTACTTCCTCCTAAATACATTACGCAAAATGCCAAACTATTTAAATCTGGGAAGCAAGGTAGTTTGCCTTCTGAACTAGACATAGACTCATCAGTAAGCTGCATTAGTTTGAATGAAATTGCTGATATTGCACTAGATTATAAAAAAGCTGAGGCGCTTGGTGGTGCTTTAGCACTGGCATATTACCAAACGAAGAACGGTAGCCTTTCATGTGAACTATTCAAGAAATTTGTAGAACGTTCTGATGAGACTACCAGTGACACTATCATCGCTTTTCAGAACTGGCTAGTAGATGCCAATCATGCAAGCGAACTCGATTCTTTCTATAAGAGAGTGCTAGACATTGCCTCTAGTGAATCTGACTTTGGCACTATTCAGCACGATTTGCTTAATTCATTTGAAAATAAAGATGGCATACCAGACGCTTACACGAAAGTCGCTGGCCTTGCTAAGCGGTTAAGGCAACTCGTGGATAGAACATATGAAGGTGACCTAGACACTTACTTCTCAAAGCTTATAAATCATTATGAGAGTGAAGAAGAGGGAGGCTCAAAACCCTTTTTATTGATATCAATGATTTTTGTACGTGACCATATTGAAACAGCTTTAAAGTTCTACCATGAAAGTTTTACTGAAGAAGATTACTTTCTAATAGCCGCTTTCTATGGACTTTTTCAGGGTATAAAGCGAGTGCCTGAACGAGTTCGCAGTGTGAATGGTCTTCGAAATTGGGTGTCGCATCACATCGTCGCTCTATTACAAAAAACGACGGGGGCTCGCGTTACTATTCAGAAGGCACCAGTTCAACCGCCACTGATTTACCAAAAATACATTAAGGATACACCCAACTCTAAGTCGCAAGATAACCTACAGAAGTTTATTTCATATATGGAAATGGAAGAACAAGAGGTACTTTCTTGGGAGCTAAACACTAAAGAAGAGTATCGGGTAAAAGGAAGCGCCATTATTTTTTCTACTCGCCCTAAGCTTGTAGCAAAGGTATTGTCTTCAAACTTTGAAAAGTCGATGCGCCATAAAACAATAAAAGACGCTGATGAGTTGTTCGATATGAACGAAGCGCTAGATATATTCAAGGCGTAAAATGTGAAGTTAATACCAGGAAAGCCTCATAGCACCACAAGCAAAGCCGAGTTGAAAGTTTTTGAAAAACTTGCAGACTCTGAATTTGCGGATCATCATCCAATAGGCTTCCATTCACTATTACTCACTAAACACGATTACAAAAGGGTTGGCGAGGCTGACTTTGTAATTGTTTCTATTTACGGACTATTTGTCTTAGAAGTTAAAGGCGGCAAAATCTCTTATGTAGATGGTAAGTGGTCTACAGAGGGAAGAAATGGCAAAGACCAAATTCAAGACCCATTCCATCAGGCAAATACTGCCGTACATGCAATAGTTAAGAAAATTGATGATTATTTAGGGGCACACAAAGTTAGATTTCCTATTGGGTATGGAGTGGTTTGCCCTGATACGCTTTGGCCATGTGATGGTGGAGAGTGGGATAGAGAAATGGTATGCGACAGCCGTGATTTTAGAAATTTCAATCATTGGCTTAAAGCGTTATTTGACTATTGGACACTAGAAAGGCCTAACAACGATCAATTACTCAGCCAAGCTGATGTTGAAGCCATTGCCGCCTACTTGCGCCCCGATTTTGAGACTATTCAACCGCTATTTGACCATGTAAAACAAGTAGAGCTGTCATCGGTAAGATTAACCGAAGAACAGTATAAATTTGTCGACATTGCTGAAGTTAACAATCGAGTAATTTGTCAGGGAGGGGCTGGAACGGGCAAAACTTTCTTAGCTGCTGAACTATCCAGAAGGCTTATCGCAAAGGGGTATAATACGCTTTTCGTCTGCAAGTCTTCATGGCTTAGGCATTACTTAACAACGCGAATTCAAAACGACCGTCTAGTGATAGCAACCATATCATCAGTAGGTAATGCATTACGTCGCTCCGGTCTCGATGTTTTCGACGCAATTATCGTTGATGAAGGGCAAGATTTGCTAAATTTTCAAGACTTAAAACTTCTAGATTCAATGCTAGATGGTGGTTTTGAAAATGGGCTGTGGTATTTTTTTCACGACGCTAATAATCAAGCTAATTTGTTAGATAAATTAGACGCAGAAGCCTTCAGCTGGCTAAAAAACAGGAACAACCCAACCCTTCTTCCACTTAGCGTAAATTGTAGAAACACTTCTAATATTTTGAAGTCGGTTCAAAAAGAGCTCACTTGTGATGTGGGTATGCCAACCCTAGCAGATGGCCCCGAAGTTACTGAATATCACGGTAATGAAAGTGAGCTGGTGGGCAGTCTAGAAAAACTCATTACTGAACTAGCAAATTCAGAGCTGATGCCTGGCTCGGTCACAATACTCTCACCAATAAGCAAACGTAAGTCGATTATCAAAAAGCTACCTGCCTCAACACTAGAGCTCATATCAGAACTTGATGACTATGTAGTAAGGAAGTTGCCGTTTGACGGAGTCACCTTTTCGAAAATCCAAGACTTTAAAGGGTTAGAGAATGATGTGATTATTTTGGTAGATTTAGTACATCCCTCAAAATTAAGTGATGACGAAAGTAAAGCATTGCACTATGTGGGTATGACCAGAGCTAGGGCAATGCTCTACTGCTTTTGGAGTGAGTGACAACAGCAATTTAATTTTAAATCGCACTCGAACGGTTTGACGTTAGTCTTGTTTGAATATATCTACATTCGTTTCTAAACACTTACGTAAGCTTAAATCATTTACACCTACACCGAACCAGCTATCTGGTTTTTGATAAAAATCTAAGCCTCTCCCAATCTTAATTGTCCAGCCATTATCTATACGGATTTCACGGTCATGGAGGTTTTCATTGACTTTGACATCCAAATTAACATCCATTTCCAACAAACTCTGTTTTAGCCCATCAAGTGCTTCTGCCATTTCTTGAATATTGGTATTGTCATCATAAGACGTTATCAAAGTAATACTTTCAACAGAGGGCTGCTTAATTACGGCTTCACAAAACCGAACAAAATTAGTGAGTTGATGTTTTGCTCTTATGTAAGGGTCTTCAATAACGAGAGATTTAGCTTCTAGCAAATATGGTAGGACGATACTTTCGTAACTATAGCCAGTTGCGCCGTAATTAATTTTAAAGTGCTGTTCCTTTAAGTTTTGGTTGTCGTCAACGGAAACGTCATCCTGATTTGCTATCACTTTCTCAGCTGGTGTAACTACTTTGGTAATAGGCTTCTCTGTATCAGCTTCGCCATCATCAGTAATGCTTGGTTTTGATGGTTCTAATGTGGCTAAAGCGCCTATAGATTCCGGGCAGCGGACAATAATCTCTTCACCTGCTGCATTGATGTACGACAAATCAATATTGGCAAATTCATCATCAGGTTTACGCTTATTCATCTGTTCTTTTACACGGCGACGACATTCAACCGCATACTCAACATATTGGTCAAACTCGTCATTTGAACACTCACCATGTGGGTGAAGCATTTTAATGAAAGCACAAACTGTTTTCTTAATGCCTTTCTCGTCACGCCCCTCAATTGCCCTACCAAGTTTTATGCGCTTATTCACCATTTCATAAACGTTTACCGATTTTAATTGATGGTGGAAAGCTTCAGCCAAATAGTCAGTGATGAATCCATAGTTGTCAGTCAGGTAGTCACTTGAGTTTTTGGGCATTTCCCAACCCGGCAAATATGCATAAAACCGGTCCATAATTGCTAAATCAAACTCTTTTGGGAGGGGTTGAAATAGGTCGTATTCAGTAGAGTTGACAACTTGGCGAACAGAAAGATCTAAGTTTCCAACAAATGCTGTACTTGCATCCGCGATAACTTCTTTCCCTCGTGAAAAGCGGCCGTTTGCCATAAAGTCTTTTAAAATCTGAATAACATCTGGATCTTTCACCTTCATGTTACCGACTTCATCAAAAGCAATGGTGTCCCAATGTCCAACAAGCCCCGTCTCTTTTCGGTTCTTGTTGTAGAACAAAGTAGCGACTGTGGCTTGACCGCCAGATATTAGCGTGGAGTAAGGCGAGAACTCACTGTAAAAGTAAGATTTACCTGTCCCGCGCGGGCCCAGCTCAACAAAATTGAAGTTAGCTTCAACAAGCGGCGCTAATCTAAGTAGAAAATGAAACTTTACTCGTTGTTCAAGCTTAGTCGGCTCAAGTCCGACAGAACGAAGGATGATGTCCATCCATTCGTCTCGTGTCATCTTGCTACGACCAGACTTGTAATCTTCAAAACTAAATCGACTTAGTTGAATAGGGCGTAGTTCTTCGATGTAGAAAGCATAGTCATCTTCTTCTACTTCATTGTATGCAAGTTTCACCTCTGCCCAAATACCGCCTTCAAGTAGTCTCTTATTCTCCTTGTAGAATTTGTCGCCAACCGCTATTTTTTGCGAATTGAAGTTTTCTAAAGAGGCCCAGTGACGCTTTTTGGTTTCAACATAACGAACATGAACTTTATCTATAAATTTGTGACGTCCTTTTGTGGCAACCTTTGATTGGGCAATATTGGATTCGTCAGGACGAACGTAATTGTCTGAAAGCGTTTCAAGCACAGCTTCTAAACCGGCTTGAATTTCATCTTCGTCGTCACTGGCACAATACCGAGCAAGCAAAAACTCCAGCACAAACGTAGGAACATTTGTGCCTTTCTTAATTCGCTGAAGGAGGTCTTTTCTAACTAGTTTGCCGTCGAAGATTTCTATTAACTTATCATCTAGCTTGTCCATCATATCGCTTCCTTAAACGGCGTAGTCTGTTTCTAATTCAAGTGCATCGCCTAGTGTTGTGCTAGTTACTGGGTCGATAGCTTTTACCTTAAATTTTCCTTCAAACTCTGGGTCCATTTTCAGTGTAACTTTAATAGTCTTGTTTGGCTCAAGCGTTACCGTACCTGTGGCTGCGTTAACGTGCTCTCCGGGGCGAGCTTCACCAACTACTTTGAGATTTTTACCTGTTCCCGTATGTGCTTCGAGTAACACTTCCGTTGCCTCTAAATCGTCAGAATCACCGAACAAGTCTGCACTTAACGACTCTAATTTCAGTTCGATTACTGCAAATCGAGTGGTAATACGCGTTGCGCCTTTTTTGTAATCTAAGATAACAGATGCTGTTTGGCCCGCTCTCACGGCATTTGGTTTTAACGTTATTTCGATAACAGGTACCAGGCATTCTTGCAGTGAAAGACCGCCATGATAATACAGCATACCTTTGCGGTAAGGTGCTAGAGAGCGAGGGCCTGCAAACATTTTTATGTCAGAGTTTATACCTAACTTATCACTTGAAAGGCAGTAGTGGTGGTCGTCAATATTTCCTGAGCCAAGCAATATTCTTTGATGCTCTATCTTCCAGTTACTATCTGGTGATACCACTTTATCGCCAGCTTCTTGAGCATTGTTCATATAAAAGCCGTGATCAGTCACTATAAATACTTTCTGAAAGCCTTGCTCTTGAAGTTTGTTTACTGCTTGGCGAATCTGCTTTAATTCCCTTTGCATCATTGCTGGCGCATCTTCGGGGTGGTTCTCAAAAAAGCTATCTATTTCAGTACTTCGTAGAACTAATAAGTCTATGGTACTGGCAACAGGTTTTGTCTTAGTTAGCTTTATAAAATCTTTTAAGGGCATTTCAATGAAGCGATCGCCATACAAGGTTTTGAAAACACCCATGCGCTGTTCTACAGAACCAACAGGCTTTCCGTTATAAAGTGCTTTTGTCTTACCATCATCCAAACTTACCGAAAGGTTTGTGTGGGCGCCGGGTAGCAAGCTGGCCATGCCAACAGGCGTAATGGACGGTAGCGTTGAAAAGGCTACGGATAGCTGAGAGTCAACATCTTCTTTAATCTGTTTATTAAGCTCAAACCCAAGCTCATAACGCAATGCGTCAATCATAAGGTAAGCAATGCGGTTAGTTCCACTTTTCAAAAGCGGTGCAACTTTGCTATCAAATAGTTGCGTGTTAGCTAAAACTTCAGCTGGAGGCCACCCTGATTCGTTGACGAAATGCGTGAAAGGTAGTTGGACAGATTCAACTAACTTCCGGTAATTTTTACGAACCAAGTCGACAACACCAGGCATTAAATTATCAGCCTCTGGGCAGTCATTAACTGCTTGCTCAAACTCACGATGAAGCTGATCAGCTCTGCGAAGTGAAGACTGATAAAACTCAATCAAATCGCTTAGCTTCTTAATAAAATTTGGCAGTTCTCTGGCTAAGTCTTCACATGTTTCCAAAAGGCGTTGTGACGATTTAACCAGCTCCCAATTTACCTGACTGTCACTATTAGAGGACCAAACAGAGTTTGAGTGTTCCGCAACTATCTGACGAGTTATATGCCCTTCGTCATTAAGAAGGGCAGTGATAGCTTGTTTGAGGTAACACTTCTCTTCAAATGGGAAAGTATCGCGGTGACCTAGCTTCGTAATGTTGGCACAAACGCTATTAAGGTTTAATTCTTGCTCAATGCCCGTTGCGCGCTCAATGTAAAGGTTCTGGTAGTCGGTGTGCTTTCTTAAGCTATCTCCAAGTTCTTCAACAATAGGTTGAGCTGAAGCTTTAGCAATGGGAACGTCAGATAAGCTACTGGGAATGGGCTCATTCAAGTCGAATGCAAACTCACTGAATAAAACAAATCGCCATAGTTCATCTGAAATGGCAGTCCAACTCGATTGTTTGGTGCGTAAGCTTAAACCAAGCGTTGAACTAAAGAGGCTTTGTACTTCATTATACCAACTGGTTTCTGCGGCTAACTTATTTTGGACCGCTTTATTTGCAGTCATAAACTTAAATAGTAGGTTAGCCGCTCCTTCGGTATTCAATGCTGCTTGTAGGGTAGGCCAATTAACACCTCCGCCAATGGCATTGATTACATCAAAGCTAGGATTGTTGTTCTTCTCAAACAGCTCACGTATTGCCGTCGATTGGTCTGGTTTAGCTTTTAAGCATATGTCTATATATTTATCACCAGAGCGTTCAGGGTCTGGGAAAATACCACCTGCGGCAGCGTACAGCGCAAACGGGTCCTTTTGCTTATCCTCATCTTCTATGGGAGCGTACTTGGGCACGTATACAAGCAACTGCTTAGTAGACTTTATCTTAGAAAGGATGTTAATTGCCTCCAGGCGAGTAGCTAAACTGCCTTCACTAACGTCGATGACATCACAGTTTTCGCTTGCCATTTCTTTAGCCAGCTGGTGATAGCGCCTTTCGCCGTCGTATACAATTAGAACACTGTTATCAGATAGACGACTTTGAAGAATATCCGTTTTTATATACTGCTCAATACTCACCAAGCATCTCCTTTTGCAGTGTTAGATTGATTCGAGCGATACAATTTCAACCTATCATCCGTGGCTATTTTTTCTTTTATGTATACACGTAATTCTGCTTCAGAAAGAAGTTTAGGTTGCCATTCCCAAACAGGCTCTTTTTTCTTACCTTTAATCACCTCTACTTCATGCCACAAATCGTCTTCAACATCGTGAGCGATTGCTAAGCTTCTATCTGCATGGCATTTTTTTAGTACTCTTTCTGGCCAAGTAGAAAAAGCTAGGTGCGCCCAGTCATATTCGCCTTCTTCAAGCTTTTCCCAAGTCTGCTTGAGCTTTTTCTGCCAAGCTTTATGTTGAAATAATCGCCATAAGGGAGCAGCGGTTATTTGAACACCGTCGTCAAGTTTAGGCTGCCAAAACTTTGAAACTTGAATAATTTCATTTCGAAAGCTCTCTAGTTCCTGTAATAAGCTATATAGCTTGTCAATGTTTCTCTCATCAGAAACACATCTTTCTTTTTTAGATTTAATAGCCCTCAGTTCAGATACCAAGTCATCTAGGGTAGGATTAACAAAGTCATTCAAAATAAAAAGAGGAGTCTGGCGATCTAAGCGATGATACGAGACCCATATGCTAAAATTTTTATTGTAAGAGTGTAATTGCCAATAAATTGGAGCTTGTCTGCGACTCTTCGAATACATCGCTAAATGATCAGTGAAAAATTTATTTTCTATGTATTTTTCAAGGTCGAAGTCAAGTGCTAGCCCAAGTGATCCAATAGTATTATCTACCAGAGTAGATAATTGCTCTCCATTTCCCAAGTTATCGCTAAAGATACCGTTATTAGTGTCGAAACGTTTATATGTATTATTTAGCGATGCAAAACTTAATCTTGGGATAGACTTAAAGGGAGTCTCATATGTAATCTCTGGAAGCTTAATACCTTCGTTATTAATGGAAAATCGCCCAAATACCACACCGATTGTCCAAGATACAATTTTTCTTTGATATGCATTTTCATTTATCTTAATTTCCGGAATGTTTATCTCGCGGTTTTCGATGTCAGTGGCTTCAAGGCCATATATATTCAATACTAGCTTTTCTATTTCTAGCTTAATATTGTAAAGCTCTGTCATTGAATGGTGTTTCTCGTCGTAAAGGGGGGAGATAAATGAGTGAGACATTTCGTTCATAGTGTCGAACAAAAAAAGTTTTTCCCAGTATGATAAAGCTAACTCTGAAAGTTGTAGAGTTTCATTTTCGGAAAGATCTGGTAAAGGGTTTTTATTAATTAAGCCAGCTTCATAATGTTTCCTACCTTCTGCTGCCAAACCAAGACTGAGTGATACACATGTTTTAAATACGTTAGAGTTCGCAATAGCACTCAGAGCTAGTAAGTTTTGAGCATCATTATTAGCCTCAATCAATCCAAGCCCACTTACTCCAAAAATCGACCCCTCTGGCATACAGCGAAATGACATGTCTAAAGTTGTGGATTTTGTCCAGGTTAGTCCAGGTTTATAATAGTGTTCCTCACTGCGACAGTATGAAATAACTTTACCAGTTTTAATATCGCAAAAGTTCTTAATTTCATAGCCCTCGTTGTGCCATTTAACAACAAGGTGAACATCAGAGTAAAACTCTGCATATTCGCCTCCTTTAGCATGCGCGACCCAGCCAGAGTCATCTGGAGGAACTTCCCACCACAACCTTATGAACCGAAAATCATCTGATGTTTGTAACCCTACTCTAGCTAAAAAGTTATTATCTTGGAGCTTTTTAAAATTTTTGAAGATCGCTGTTACTTTTTCATTTATCCAGTAAGATAGTGGGGAACCAGGAACTTTCGAAAAACTAGTTGAGTCTTTTATATAAGTAAGCTTGGATGGTTTTCCAGAATTTATTGCTTTAACTTCACCTCTCAGCGCCGAAACTTTAGTTTTTTCACCAAAAAGCTTTAAAAAAGTAGCCATTATCTTTTCTCCAAAGTGTATGCAGCAGCTTCAACCATTGCGTCATCCATGACACCAAAGCCTAAATCCGCGAACAATTCGATAGAAAAAGACCTAAGCAGAATAGACTCTCTCCATTCTTCAAAGGTTTTTATGAAGAAGCATGTTCTGGATGTGATCGCTCCAACTTTACCTCTATGGTTAAGCAACTGATTTGCTCGTTGTATAAATGCCGCCAGTATATCGCCTGAACAAGTTGGGTAGTCTTTCTTTCCATCTAACTTCCATCGCTTTGAAAATTCACCAAAAGGGGGGTTCATTAAAACAACATCATAACGCTTTTTACATATTTCTATAAAGGCAAAACCCTTAGCTGTATCAGATGCAAATAATCGTTTCTTTTCAGTTGTATCTGAAGCTATTGATCGTAGGTAAAAAATTATAGACTCAATAATCTTGTTTTCTGCATGTTTCCAAAAGCTTTCACTTTTAACATCTTGTATATCGAAGCGTATCTCGCCCGGTTGTTTAGCTAATATTCCTAGCTCAGGGTATTGTTCTAACTTATCATTATGTCGCAACCACTGAACTCTAGCCTTAGTTAGGGCATCTTCAATTTCTTTTTCAATTTTAAGCAATGTCCCTGCTTCGCCTGCGAGCTGCATTTTTTCGAAAATCACTTCGACTAACTGACCCAGTACTGTTGGCTTCAATTGTGATGTGAACTCTTGTAAAAGGTCTTGTTCGCCGGGCATAGGTTCGGCACAAACAATATTTGACTTAGTGATTTGAGGGCGGAGTTGAGGTTTTATTTCTGCTTTCTGCCAACTGTTGTGGGCACGTTGCCATAGTGACATACCCGCGACTTGTGTGGCGCGCGGGTCAATATCAACGCCATGGATATTGTTCTCAATAATCAACCTAGGGACATGCTTCAAGAACTCCGCTTTATCTGAATAAGTTTTAGTTAGTGGAGCTTGATCGTTTTCACGCTCGAACGTCTCTGCTCCTTGTGTTAATTCGATATCCCAAGCTTCATCGTAAATTCGTTCAAATAAATCAAAACAATATAAGCCAAAGTGCATTGAGCCGCAGGCAGGGTCGAGCATTTTTATGTCGCGAGGGTCTTTTAATTCGCGGTGTTCTATGTAAACGGCCTGTTTTAGTAATTCCTCTTGACTTAGTACTTCATTAGGGGGGGGGGCTGCTGCTTCTTCACCTTGGTTTAAGAAAATTTCATTGGGGCGTCTAATTAAATACTCACATTCATTGACTAATTTGGTCTGGCCTTTAGTCATTTCATACCAAATACGACCAAGCGTATTGTCGGTCAAGAATTCAACCACATAACGGGGTGTAAAAAACTGGTTGCGAACAGCTAGCTCACGGCTATCACGTGGTGCTTGTGAAGCATCACGCATTTTCTTGCGTTCTTCATGCGAGTTAAAGTATTGATATATCCAGCCAATGGTTTCATCCTCAGCCCATAGTAATGCTATTTCTTCATTATTGATGAGGTCTAGTAACTCGAGCAGTACTGGCGAAGAGGGGAACAAGCGACCTTGAGCCGAAAAACGATCAAAAAGAACTGAAAGGTCTAGTGCGAATTCGTCAAATATACTGAACAAGTAATAAATATAAGACTCGCCCGTTTCACCTAGGCTGTTGCCCGCTAAGCGATGAAACAGTTGAAATCCCTTTGAATCGTACCCCTTACCTATTGATTCGGTTAAAAATCCTCGAGCCTCACTCATCCGTAAAGCTGATAACCGATTTAATACCGTAAAAGCTTGTTCACGAACAATTCTGTCGAGTGCTGCGATGCGGTTTTGCTTTTCCTTACTCTTAACTTTGTCATGATCGTTCGCTGCAAGGTAGTGTTCAAAAGTCTCACGTAATAATCGAGCAGTTTCTTGCTGATGTGGTGTCAGCCCAGATAAAGCGTCTAAATCAGCCACCTCGCCGCTAACAGGGTTCATCCCATATATTGATTGCAGCTGGCGAGTAAACTCGCCTGATAAGAGGGCTCTTGAATCAGCAACAAAGCGGTTCAGCCTGTTCCGTGTAGTTTGGTCAAATGCCATGTTCTATCCTTTTAACTCTCAAAATTAAGGTTAATTTCAATTTCACTATTAAGCTCTAGATCACCCTTAAGCTGCTGCAATTTTTGAATTAACTGCTCTAGTTCCGCTTTTTGAGTTACTCGTTTGGGAATAGTTACATTGCGTTCAATCTTTTGGTTAGCTTTGCCTTCAGCCTCGTATTTTGCCTTTTCTTCAGCGATGCGCTGAACTCGCTTTTCCTGCGCTTTGCGAGCAACTGATGCATTTACATCTTTTAGTTTCTGACCGATGTTAAATTCTTGCGCAACTAACGAGTTCAAGCCAGAGATGTCGCTACTAACGGTTAATGCCATTGAGTCAAATTGGCCAAGCTCTTGGTCTTTTTCTTCAACTGTCAGTTCGTTCCAGTCAATATGGTTTGTTACTTCTATTTGAGCTTGCTTTATACTTTTTTCTTGTTGCAGTTGTAGCTCTTTAACGGTGTTTGAAATTAGCGTTTGAAGACTCGTTAGTGATGAGTTGAAGTCAGCGCTATATTGGTAGAAGTCCTGCCTTTGTAGTTTTTCCTGATATGTCGATATTTCCTCAGCGGCATTTTGGCGTAATAGGCCTGGAATTCCAGAAGCTGGCAGCGAATCTATCGAGGAAATTAAGTCATCCAAACATTTTAACGTTTTATCCAATCCTTGTTTAAAGGCTAGTTGGACCGCCGATGCCCATTGCAATGAGCTAAATACCTGAGACTCCTCTGCACCCAGTCTTTGTGATGCGTCAGAGCAGTCTGACAACAGCATGTTCGCGAGATCATTACTTAAACTTTTCGCTTTATCTTCACCAGGAATGTTTAAGTTTTTTAGGTCTGACGCTAATGAACCAAACTCATGCTGTGCCTTGTTGAAATATTTAACAGCCGCTTTACTGATGTCATCTTCTAGCGGAAACACAGTATCGCCGGTTAGCTCGGTAAGTCGCTCAGAAGCCAACAAACACATCTCTTGTGAAGGTCTGTCGTCGCGTAAATTTACACCAACGGTTTTAAATGTATTGTTGGTTTTTATTGCTTCTATAGCTTTTTGACCAGAGCTGGTTAATTCTTGCCCTGCGACCTTGAATTTCACTAAACCACCAACAAACATCGCAGAGACTAAATAGCGAAGCGTATCTTGCGACCAACCGAAGCGAGGACGAGAAAAATAGTCTGAAAGTGTTTTACCGTCGATGCCACCGCGGCTGTCGATGTAGTCTTTTATGCTAATAATTGCTTGGTGGCTTTCATTTATTGAATAGCTACCTCCGTCTTTTACTACAAGCGATAGTGGATCAACTTCGGACGTGATGAGAGACAAGTTATCAGCTCTCATAAATTTTTCAGCAATATTAGTGTTAACTTGCACGGGGGCTTCTTGATAGCGGTCGAATACTTTTTTGGCGGCACCAGCAAGGTGTTTCTTACACGCTTCTAATAGTTTTTGGTCGTAGCTTTCAACTGCTGTAGCATTGCCCGCAAAAATAAATTCTCCGTTAACAAGGCTACGTGCAAGCTTGGTTTCTATTTGTCCAATAAGGTTTGCGGCTCTATCTTGTTGCGTTTTACAGTAATCTTTAATTTCCTTTTCTGTCTCTTGACGATACCTGTGTGCTATTTCATCACAGCGATATGCTTCGTTAACTAATTCATCGATATCCTGTGACGTTCTAGCAATCAAGTAAATCTCGTTAGGATTGTGGCGAGATGCGTCAACTAAACGTGTTCTTGCAACATCAAATTCAGTAGCAGCTACAAATTCGATGACTGTCTGAATATGATTTTTATCACCATTTAGCGATGATGTATGTCCAGATTCATTGGTATATTTTATACCTGTTTGAACAGCTCTAGAGCCATTTAAGCTAACGCTTGGAAGTGGGCTCATTACTTCTTTTATAGCGTTACTCATAATTTTACGAAGTTCTATGGAAGGCAAACGTAACTGATGACGTTCTTGTTCAATATCGTTCAACTTTTCGCTAAAGAAGGTTAGCTCACCGTCTTTTTCTGCCAAGGGAACTTTCGGATCGTTAATAAGATCTTCTATTGCCTGGTTTATGGCATCTTTTCGAGATTGTGCCGTCACTTCTCCATGCATTAGTGCTGCAACGTTGTGTCGTGTTATCGGCAAATTGTTTAGTATCTCTAGCAGAGCCACCGTTTTTGCAACGCCTTGATGATCTTTCGAGTCATACCAGTTTGACTGATACAATCTGCCAACCGCTTTGTGTTTAGTGGCAAAAGCTGCGCCGATATCTTTTTCCAGAGCATCGTAAAGGGTAACCGATGTGGCCAACCAACCTACGTTTTGATCGGCAATGGGAGCCTGGTCCTCATTGCCTTCCACTAGAACATCATGAATAACTTTAATTGCCGAGCGAAGACCTATACCACCAGTAGATTTGGCTAGTACGCCAAGTAAGTTGAGCAGCAACTCAAAGTGCGCAGGTAAAAACGGATACAAATTAACAAAAGACTTTTCGTCTACATCAGCTTCGTAGAACTTATTACCCTCAAGCTTTGTAGCATGTCGTAAAGATTGTCCGTTGCTTTCAAATAGTGCGCGTAGATTGCTTTCACCCTCCGAAGATTTACCGAGCAACCTGAGATAACAAATCTCTTTAATGTCACTAGATTTTAAGCGGATATCAATTGGGAACCTGTCTATCAGTTTATATAGCTCTGGCGAGTTAAGCGCGGCGCTTTTATCATCTTCTGCAAGTGTTTGCTGCGCTGTACCGAAAATCCAGACTTTGCCTTTACCCAACTGTTTAATAATTTGCGCAAATCCTTGCAGCTTAAAAATAAGCTTTTCACGAGGGCCAACATAGTTACCGATCTCATCAAAGATGAAAATACAGTATTCTTTGCTGCTGGTTTCACGCACTATATCTATTATTTCTTGTGCTTGTTGTTCTACGGTAAAAACGATTTCTTCATGGTCTGTCTTGAAGCTGTCAGAATGTGGCCAGAATTTAGGGTACATCTGATGAGCAAGCTCGGGAATGATAAAATCTACAACAGAGGGATCGTCTTGATACGATTGCCAGGTTTCTCCCTCTAACATTTCGGAGAAGAGCTTTTCAAATTCTTCGTAACGTCCGTCTTTTTTAAGCCTTCTTTCGAAAGAGGCAACTTTTAAATTACGAGAATAGCCTGCCCACTTTAGAACCTTGTTGTACAGTACAGTAGCGACATCTTCCATGGATGCCCCAGCCGATTGTTCACTGGCTAAATCGACCATGACGACAGAAGCAGGAAATTTTTTTGCCACTGTGTTAAGTAGTGCCTTTGTTCTGGCGTCGCGAATTCGATCAGAGAAGTGTTGTAGAAATGGCGTGCCTTCAATTGTGATGCGGTCGTCTAATGCCATTCCTATGTATTTCGAAAGCGATGATTTACCTGAGCCATAGAAACCAGAAACCCAAACACCAATTTCGTTTTCATCGTTTGAATTCATTGCTGTTTGCATTCGCTCTAGCAATTCGTGCATGCTTTCACAAAGATGGTCTGTAACTACATATTCTGATATCTCTGCCTTCAGATTCTTTTCTTCATTACTGCCGTAGGTAATTACTTTTTCAATTCGGCGATCTAACCCTTTTGTTCCGTCAAATAGTGATCTTATGTTTGTCATGATTTACTCCTGTTAACCGCCAACATGTAATGAACGATAATTTCCATCTTCTGGATAAAAACCTAAAAACTTTAGTCTAGTTTTCCCCGTTCTTACGCCGGGGTACAAAAATACAGTGGGCACATTGAATTTACCTTGAAGCCCAGATTCGATAGATCCTATTCTCATGTAAGGATGAAGTGCTTCTAAGTCAGTTACTAATATCAGCGAGTTAGGGTCTTTTTCCGCTTCTAAAAGGAAACTCTCGAATACTTCTTTTAAGCCTTCGCCCTCTTTTGTTAAGTTATTTGCTATTGACTGTGTAACCTTGTTGAAGTTAAGAGGGTCTTTTTTGTCAGCAGCTTCCCACATTTTCCTAACTACTGGATTTATCTTGTTTAAAAGCACGCTTATTTGTTGTGCTATAGAGAATTCTTTTACATTCCAGCCTTCGGACTTTAATTTAGCAAGCCATGCTGTTTTCTGTCGTTTAACTGCAACAATCTCTTCAGGCGAAAAGACCAAGTAGTAGATGGGCTCAAAGCTTGCGTGGGTAAATTCTCTTCCTTGTTTAATCTTTGCTACTAATTCATCAAAATTCGATTTAAGCAATGACATCTATAACTTCCTCCATGTTGTTATAAGCCCAACTTATCTGGACCACATCCCCGGCTGCTTGAATTATCCAGTATCTATTTACCGCTAGAGCTTTTAACTCTTCCCTTACATCATCATTTGTTAAACCAAATAATTGCCAATCTGGGTGATTTATAACAGCGTTGTCACCCAGTCCAGCAAAGTGTAGTTCGTAAGCCAGGTAAACTTTGATTTTGTCAGAAACTCGTGGTGGCGTTAATTTTCTCTCTTTTCTTGTTGTGCCTTCCAAAAAGCCATAATCGGCTAAGCACCCGAGAATGTAAGAAGACACTCTTTTAATAGTGGTTTCAGACCAAGGCTTTTTCATCTTGCCTTCTTGTAAGCCTTGCTCTATGAATTCCTTAGCGTGTTCAATTTCAATACTCTGGTAGCCTGAAGCGTACTTTTGCCAATAAACAGCTTTCACAAACTCCGACAATATATAGTTAGAGCGTGAGGTATAGAGGTAAAATATTTGACTAAGTTCGGCTGATGAAAGCACATCAAGCAATGATTTTACCCGATGAGCTACTTCTTCGTTTCTTAAGTACCTTGGGTAGAAACACTCTGCGACGATGTTTCGAAGCCTACGCGCTGTTACGTTAGGAAATGAGCCTGACTCAAGTGCGACCTCGCACAGTTGTTGTGTGTTCATACCTGGAGCCCATAGCTCGAACAAACCTTTGGTCTCTTCTTTTAAGCCAAGTCCAGCCTGTAATTGAGTTGTATAATACTGCTCGGGCATTGTTAGATATTACTCTGGAAGTATGGAAATGCTTTGTTGTTTTTACTGAAAGCTTGCGAATAAGCACATGCTAGTTTTGTTGCAACGTGGTCAAGTTTGCCAATTTGTGTTTCACCAATGTTGATAGGACCTTCACCTGATATGCTTGCGCCACCTGAAAGTTCTGTTAGTCGGTCTGTTGCGCTAGCCTTTGAGGATAAATGTGTTTCAGTTATATCTTTACCAAGCATTTTGAATTCTTCGAGCATCGCTTTTTCAATGTGCTCTGGTAATCGAAATAAATGAAACGATTTGCCTATACCTATTGCTTCGTCATGCACTTTTGCGGCAGCCGCCGATAAAGCCATATATTGAGAAATCTGCGCTGTTCTAGGAAAAGTAAATTCAAGCATTTTTTGGGTCGTAGGTGCTAGAAAATTGGATGGCCACCAGTTGTATTGCGATTTTTCACCCAGGTAGCCAACTATGATTCTCAGTTCGACTAGTGTTTTAATTATTAGTTTGTCCATTAACATAACGTCCTGTTTGATTTTGCTCGTAGTTGCCTAGCATTCTGTTGAATCTCTACTATCAATTTACTGTTATTTCAATAAGCTTGCGCTTAAATGCTCAGTAACAAAGAGTATTGGTTTCAAAAATTAATGCCAGGCGGGCGAAACCGATTTTGTAAGTCGTGTCTTTTTTAGCCTTGTTCATTGAAGCCTTTGATAACAAGAGGATGAATGTTTAGCGTATTATTTTTATAACACAATAATATATCACGCCCTCGCATTAACTACTAAAAAGTGTGATTGATTGGCGAACAATTAATCATGAATACATTTCTTGTGATTTCTTATTGAAAAACATATAAATAGGATTATAAGATGCTTGCAAAGTTGACCGCACGGTATAACCTTGTTTACTGTGAAAGGATATCTAATAGTTTAAGTAAATCTGAGGTTTAGCATGTCAAATGGATTTGAAGCCGGCGTCCAGGTTCGATTAATAAGCGATCCGGGACGGGAGGGGATACTTTCCGGCCAAACGCGGGATAGGCGTGGTGTTAAGATGCACTTTGTGCACTTTCCCGATTCTCCGACGTGGCTACGCGAAGAAGCGCTTGAACTACTAGATAGTGCTACTAACAGTACCGTGTCCATGCTTGAAAAAAAGCAATTCGGCAGGTTAGCTGATTACCGCAGAAACCTTACCTCTATTCAATTGTCAGGCAAGCTGGCAAATCTTATTTATTCCATGAATACAACAAATACGGAGTTTTATGCTTACCAGTATAAACCTGTTTTGTCGTTTCTAGACTCTCCATCAAAAGGTATTCTAATTGCTGACGAAGTGGGGTTGGGTAAGACCATAGAGGCTGGCTTGATATGGACCGAGCTTAGGGCAAGGTACGATACACGGCGACTTCTGATTGTTTGCCCTGCCATGCTACGCGAAAAGTGGAAAGATGAGCTGGCGTACCGTTTCGGCATAGAGGCTAAACTATTAAACGCTGATGAGTTAGCAAAAGAACTCTCGAGATACAGACATTCAATACCACCTGGCCAGGCGATTGTGTGTAGCTACGATGGTATTCGACCTCCTCGCGCAAGTGGTAAAGAACAGGGCGTTGAAAGGGGCGCAAACAAGCTTTCGACATTGCTGGAAACCATGAGCGGTGAAGAGCCTCTTATCGATTTAGTGATATTTGATGAAGCGCACAAAATGCGAAACCCAGAAAGCGCGACAGCCAAATTAGGTCGACTACTTAGAGATGTAAGTGACAAGTTAATATTACTTTCTGCTACGCCCATAAATTTGCATAGCAACGATCTTTATCATCTTCTAAACATCGCAGATGAAGACACCTTTAGCGATGAAAATATATTCCCAGCGGTGTTAGACGCTAATGAGCCTCTCATCCATGCTCGCAATACAATATTAGATAGACGTAAGCCGTGGCGCGAGACACAAGAAATTCTGATGGGCGCGCAATTTAACCCGTTGCTAAGTGAAAGTCAGCAGCTAGCAAATTTGGTGAGTGATGAGGTAAATGAAGACTCATTAGACGATGCTGAGCGTATTAGAATTGCTGACAAAATCGAGCGTTGTAATCTCTTATCAAAGGTAGTGACGAGAACGAGAAAAAGAGATGTAAAAGAACTTAGGGTTATTCGCGAGGCCGTTGCACCACAAATTGACATGACCGAGCAGGAGCATGACCTGTATTTGAAAGTGACTAATGTAGTAAGGCAGCACGCGCAAGATTTAGATATCAGTGAAGGCTTCTTGCTTGCCACACCTCAACGACAATTATCCAGCTCAATGTATGCTGCTGTAAGATCTTGGCAAAAACGTTCGATGTCTTTCAAAGAGTCTGCGTACGAAGACTTAGGTATTGAGGTAGAGGACGAAGAACGTGGCACGTTGTTAGAAACGATTATTGAAGAAGTGTTGCCAGAGGTGGATTCAAAGTTACTTCGCGATAATGACAGTAAATTTGATGCCTTTTTGAATGTGGTTTCGCAATACTTTAATGATTTTCCATCCGAAAAAATCATCGTTTTTTCTTATTTCCGAGAAACTCTTAGGTATCTTTCAGATCGATTGAGCGAGTTAGGTTTTTGCAATGAAGTTTTAATGGGGGGAATGAAAGAATCGAAGCAAAGCATTTTAAATCGGTTTAAAGAGAACCCTGAGTGTAAGATTTTGCTCGCCTCCGAGGTTGCCAGTGAAGGTGTCGACCTTCAGTTTTGCCAAGTGTTAATCAACTACGATTTACCGTGGAACCCCATGAAGATAGAGCAGCGAATTGGTCGTATTGACCGTCATGGGCAAAAAGCAGAAAAGATAAAGATATTCAACTTTTGCTACGACAATACCATTGACCAAAGAATATATGAACGGCTGTTTCAGCGACTCGATATCTTTCAACGAGCCCTTGGTGATATGGAAGCCATACTGGGTGAACAGATTTCCCGGCTAACCAGAGAACTCTTCTCATTTAAGTTAACGCCTGAGCAAGAGGAGGCGAGGATAGAGCAGACCTCACAAGCTATTGAAAGGCTTCGTGCTGAAGAAAATGCATTGGAAGAACAGGCTTCAAATCTTATTGCACATAGTGGTCATATATTAAATACGGTGAAGGCAGCACATGAATTTAGTAAGCGGATCTCCGAAGCAGACCTTGTCATTTACGTTAAGGACTACTTGGAAAAGCATGTAAAGGGCTTTCAGTTTATCTGCGAAGACGAGAACACCAACGAATATAAAATTAAGTTACCTGGTGATGTCAGTGCAGAACTAGAGCTGTTTATTCAAAAACGCAAATTACATGGTTTAACGAACGTAAGTAGTGGCCACGTGGTCACCTGCGTTTTTAACAACAATGTAGTAGCACCTACGGGCAAAAAAGAAGGTATTAACCAAACTCATCCCTTTATTCAATTTATTAGCTTCAAACTGAAAGAGCTCAAAGAGTCGTTTGTGCCATTAGTTGCGCTTCGTGTTGATGCTGAAGAATTACCAGGAGTACCGGTAGGTGAGTATGTTGCTTCGATAAAGCGTTTCAATTTTGAAGGGTTGCGGATAGAAGAGTCTTTAGTTTCTCGAATAGTTGGGGTTGAAGACGAAAAGCTGCTTAATTCAGAACAATCACAAGAAATTACTAACTTACTGCGTTTTAAAGGTAAAGACTGGCTGGAAGCAAGAGCTGAAATTGATGTTGCGCATTTCCAACAGGCTTTTGACTTATGCGATGAGTTGCTAGACGACGACTTTGAACGCGAAGAAAAGGCTAAAACCGCAGAGAACGAAGACAGAGTTAACTTACAAATAACGACCGCTAAAAAACACTTTGAGAGACAAATTGCAAGTTTAAAAGAAGTGCTTTCGCGGCATGAATACAATAACCGCATAGGGCTAGTTAAAGCGACTGAAGGTCGTATTAAAAAGGCGCAAGAGAGATACGACAAACGACTCTCTGAATTAGGGGCGAATAAGTCATTGAAAAAATACCATGAAGATGTGTGCCACATAGCGCTGAAAGTGATTTAGAAAATTAGTTTTACAGTTATACAAGGAAGTATCATGAAAAAGACATGGCAAGATGACCTGGAAGAGTGGAAAAAAAGCGGTGTGTTTCCAAGTGTCAAAAAAGATAGCGTTGAGGTTAAAGTTAAGAAGCAGAAAACGTTGGATTCTTCAAATGAAGCTAACGTAGTTAAAAACAAAGATAAAGCTAGCCGCATCAGCACCAAAGAGCCCAATAAACGAGCACGACGCAGGAAGCAGCATGCAAAAAGGAAAAAGCAAAAGGCTAAATTCCAAAACGAGCCGCTTGACCTGATCGGCCCTGCTGTCTCTGCAGTTAAGTCTGGTACTGTTTTAAAGGTCATACCTAAGAAAATTGAAGTCGCTGAATTTAGTGAACTACATAAGCCTGATAGAAATGGCTTAGAGCGCTTTGAAATTAACGAGGCGAGCATAGAATCAGTAAATTGGGCCGCTTACGAAAAAGCTACAGGAAGAAGCGCTGACTTCTTTATTGGGCTAGACTTTGGTACCGCTTTCACAAAAGTTGTAATAGGCGTTGAAGGCACGTCTTACGTATTAAAGCTATCCCCGACTGACGGATTACAACCCTCATCTATTTTTATCGCTTCTGATGGGAGGTGTTCACTTCGTCAGAAGACTGGGTACACTTTATACACAGATTTAAAGCTCCCCATTCTTACCAAAAACGCAACGGAAGAAGACTATGGTTTGGTGATAGCATTTCTTGCGCTGATATTTATTGAATGCAGGCGTTGGTATTCAACGTCTCACCTTACCGACTTAAGCCCTGACTGGTTTGTAAATGCAGGGCTACCGACACAATCATATGAAGATGAGCGATTGAAAGCTGAATACTGCAGACTCATTAAGGCTGCATGGGCTCTGAGTTATTGCGAAGTCGTTTCGTATCAGGCGGCTATTATTCTTTTCCGTTCGATAAGTGGAAATTATGTTCCTGAATATGCGTATTTCCATGATGAACGAATCAACTGTTTTCCCGAGTTCGTAGCTCAAATTACCGGGTATGTACGTTCGCCTAGACGTCGCATGCACTCACACCTTATTGCAGATGTTGGAGCCGGTACACTGGATGTTTCCTTATTTACTGTAAAAGAGGATTCTGGTGATTGGCTGTTTAGAGTGCATGACAGAAGTGTTGAAACCTTAGGTGCTGACTTCTTGAGTAAGCATCGCGGCTCACACATTAAGGCTGCGAAAAATGTAGCAACCTACAAATTTACGACCCCAGGTACATTAGCCAATTCGCTAAAAACCACTTTAAACAAGTTAACAAGCGTTGACGAACCTTTTAGGGTAAAAGTAAACGATTCATACGCGACTAGGGTTAAAGCGCTGGACGTGCCACCGAGCAAAATGTCAGAAGATATAGTGATATTTGTTTGTGGTGGGGGAAGTTCAGAATACTTGTACAGTGAAGCGATGGAACCAATACACCGAGATTATCCTACTGAAATTGTCCAAATTCCTAAACCAGACAGGTTGATGAGCGACTTTAACTTGGATGAAGATTACCATCGCTACTCCGTTGCTTACGGCTTGTCTCATGATCACTATGATATCGGTGCATGCATTCAACAACATATTGAATCACTAGAGCCCGCAAACATCAGCAAAATTGAAACTCAAGGTAGAAAAAATAGGGAGGAGCTCTATAAGAGCTAACAGTATGGAAAGTAAATTAAAAAATAGAGATGCGATAATTAATGAGTGCAAGGATATTCTCCCTGAACTGAGGAAACGGTTTGGACAAAATTCGGTTAATGTGTGGAGCAATCGTATCCCTCAAGAACTTGCTGAAAAAATGAAAAGCGCTGGTATAAGGAGTGTAAGCCAATCAGCTAGCACCGGTAGTTGGTTTATCCATGATGATTCTGAGTATTCAAAACAAAAACCAAAAAACTTTGTTTACGATACCATTGATGAGTCGGAGAGCCTTCTTTGAGCTTTTCGCCGTGATTTCTCACTTAGTCACGAATGACGTGAACATAAAACTCAATTGTAGAAAATGCTGAGCGAAAAATGGAAAGCTTAAAAGTACCCTATGGACTGGAAGATTCTGGCCAGTTAGTTACTGCAGCCAAAGCACAGAAGAATAAAACCTACTTTTGCCCTAACTGTAATTCGCAGTTAGTACGACGAGCAGGTGAAGTAAAGGTAAAGCACTTTGCGCACCCGTCGTCATCAAATTGTAGTCAAGAGTCTATCCTACACATCACGGCTAAGAAGCTTACAGAATCTGCCATACGCTCAAATTCACTGTCGCAGATAGAAATTACTCTTCAAAGCGACTGTTATCAGTGTGGTGTTCAATTCAATACCACTCTGCCTTTTGGAACCTTCACTAGTGCCGCACAGGAAGTTGCGGTCGCAAGCTATGTTTGTGATGTTGTTGGATATCGAAGTGGAGGCACTTCGCTTGGTATAGAAATTTTTCATACTCATGAAGTTGATGGTGCAAAAGCAACAGATTTGCCTATACCTTGGATAGAGTTAAAAGCAGAAGACGTTATTAACGACCCACATCACTGGAAGCCGACCCAAAGTAAACTTAAATCGTCATTTTGTTCGGGGTGCAGAAGTCACATAAAGCACGTCCAATCAGTTGCGAATAGATGGAATATCGATAGCAGTTTGTATACCCCTATAAAAAAAGCATCTCTAGCTAACTATGTCGCCGACGTTGAAACGTGCTTTAGGTGCAAGGAAGTTGTGCCGGTATTTTGGTGGAAGGGCGTGCCATTTTGCGAACAAGAGCCTCCGCACCCGAGGCCAAAGACTATCAAATATCGCAATTCTAAAAAGTACGGCGGCTCATACTGGGCAAATACATGTGCAAACCGCAATATGATTAAGGGCGACAATTATCTCTTTTTGTTTGACGATGCGCCTTTCAAAAATATGCCGATGTCGGAGAGTGAGAAAGAACAGGACGGTGGGCTTGTTAAAGTTGCCACTGGAGATGAAGCAATATCAGAGATGATGAAGGTTATTAAGCGTAACTTCTCGTGATACTAACGATCCTCATGCGAATTGTCTTAACTGATATACAGGCTCTACGCACTTTACAAATTTCTGTCAGTATTACCAGATAGAGATAGAATGTTAAATGTTTGTGACTGTTTCCATGGATTGGTGATGAGTATAGGGTAGTTCACTAGCAGATATAAAATTAATAAAAACAGCTGAAAAGATGGAAATGAAGTTTGCAACACTGCGTGTGCGAGCAAAATAAGATTTAAGATATGGAGAGTCATGCATGAGTGACCTAAGCCCCTTTGCTAGCTATGAGAGCAAAGTTAAAGAAGCTATTGAAAATTCTGATGTACCTTACGTTGGACTAATCGACGAGGTATTGATTACCGAAGAAATGCACTTCGTCGAAAAAAGTATCACTAAGTATGGGGGGCAACTCCAAAAATTTGAAAGAGGTCTAAGATTAGCGCCAGCTCTTTTCGTTACTTATCTATCAACTTCAATAAGAAAAAATTTAGGTGCTAATACGTCAGCCATCTATGGCTGTATCAATATGGCAGTTGGGAAGCCAGTGGAAGCAAAGCAGACAAGCGATGAACGCAGTCGGCTTTGGAAGGCTTTTAGAGTCGCTTGTAAAAAACTAGGACTGCCTATTTCAAACAGGTGTTTCGGTCCAAACTTCATGGTAGACGCTTATTTAGAGCAGGCTGGGATACCAGAAGCAAACTTGCCTGAACTCGAAAAAAGAATGGAACTTTATGCCAAAAAGCACGGCTTGCCTGAGGTTGACGACGTCACTGCCGAGCAAGCGTGGTATTCATCCTTCAAAAAGTCGTTAAAGCCACCATTTAGTAAGAGGTCGATTAGAGCTCTTGAGAACGATACGACGGGCTACTATCTAAATCGTTTTCTTGAAGAAAAAAGGAAAATTACGGATTCAGGAAGTGAGCAATATACAATCGCTTATTCAGTGAATTTGATGTTTGTTGAAGATGAATTAAAGATTGTAATTCCAGCGCTTTCAGTAGAGAAGACTTGGACAATAAACGTTGACGGAACCATTGAAACAGTAAACGTCCAAGAAGCAGATTTTCAATTCCTAATCGAAGATGTTGGCTCCAGAAATATACTCGTAGAATGCGATGAGCAAAGGTTCGAGTACCATTTATGGGATTCAGAAAAAGACAATCAGTTGGCGATATTTAGAGCTGATAATGGTCATTTTGTATCTTCCCACTCCCTCACAGAAGAGGGAGAAGCTTTTCCTCCCGGTAAATATATCATCATCAGTAGGTTCGAATTCACTTCAAATGAAATTGAGTTAACTGAATATTTCCAAGATGGCTTTTATATTGGAGATTTCGAGATAAAGCCTGACACACAAATTATTATCAAGCGAGGGCCCGTTAACTTTACAATTCTTTCACATGCAGAGCCAAGTATTTCTTTCGAGGGAACGCTGATAAAGCCTCATACGGGAAAAGATTTCTACTGCTCAAAAGGTATTGAGCTTATTACCAACCTTCCTGAAGAATGGCTTTCCAGTGAGCATAGCTACGAGTTAGAGATAAGTTCAAACAGTGATACTCCTAATATTGTAATCAACCTCAAATCTGATGAGATGAATCAGGTGAGTTGTTTTGATTACCGCGCTGCTTGTTGGGCTCCTGGATTAAAGCGAATTGTAGTTAAGTTAAAAAGGGGTGGTAGTTCAAGAGCATTGTCGAGATTGAGTGCATTAGTATGGTGTGGGTTAGATGCTATTACTGAAGGCTATAAATTTCATATTTCTGAACTACCAGCAGAAGATAACTTCAATATTGATAAGTCATCAAATGTTCGGCGTGATGTTAAGAACAAAAACCTTGTTGCTATTGATAATGATCTACCCCATATGGACATCTGTTTTAATTTTACGGCAAAAAATTCACAAGTCTTTCGTTTTGCGCTTCAGGGAACCTTTTTGTATATCAGCGATTTAAAAGATGGTTTTCGTCAAGAAAAAATCTTGAGCTTAGGGGCGACATTAGCATCAAATTATAATGATTCAAGGCGAGTTCGTATTTACTCATCAGAAAATCCAACTTTAGAAATTGGCGAAAATACTTTACACGATTTTGCTAAGAAACGTTGGTATAAGACAAGCATCGCATCATTATTAGATAAGGTTGATAGGAGTAACAACGAGTTAGTTGCAAACTATGGGAATGCCGAACAAGTGCTTCTGAAGCTTGTCTCACCACACTACATAGAAAATTGGACGATAGAGCAGAAAACTCAAACAGTTGAAGTAATATTTGAAACTCCTGTAGGGGTTTCCGAAATGGAAATAGTAGCTACAAACTTACTCACCTTATCAGAAGAGAAAATTTATGTTGGCTCTCTGAATGGCCGGTCAAACTATCGTCAAGACGGATTGTCTGCAACCCTTTTCCACCACGACAAGAGCTCAAAAAAGCAAATACTATCTGTGGATGTTTCTGGAGGTGAAGATGGTCCGTGGTTATTAGAATTCACTGCGTCAGTAGATGGTAAGTGGGGGCGATTCTCAAACAAGAGAAAGGACCACTTTTCGGTGGGCTTTGTATGTGCTAGCGGGCATCTTATCAATTTAGGAAACGATTACTTCACGAAATTAAGGGAGTTTAGTTCCGAACACTTGATAGATTTGTTTGCTTTGTTGACTAAGAGGCTTAACAGATGTTTTGAAGTGAATTCTTGGAATTCTCTGGAATGGATTAAAGGCATCTGGATGTTTATGCTCAATTACATTGGGGGTATCGAAAGCAGCAACACGGTGATTCGTCTTACTGCCTACCAAGCTTCCGAAGAAGATTCACAAAGTTGGGTACCACAAGTTAGCCTTGGTGCATATTCTAACAATATCTATTCTGGTTGTTTTGATAATTATCGAAAACTGGACGCGCAGAACAGTACTCGGCTAAAGACCTTGAAGTTGGCTGGCGAGATAAATCAGTCTTTATTGAATGCCATAAAGACCGAGAAGTTAGCTCTAGCAGTAACCGTCTTTTTTGCAAATAGAAGCGAATATGCAGATCCAAATTCAGAGGTTGAACCTGTAGAATTTAATTACGAGCAGTACATCCAATCTATCCCATATCTCTTTTCCGAAAGTGATTTCGACAAATTGAAGCGTGGCGATATCAAGCCAGCGTATGGGGACTTACTGGGTGGAAATCACTATGCTTACAGTCAACTGAGGTTTATAGAAAACGAAAAATCGGCTCAAGAAGGGAATGATTACATTAGACCTCATTTTAATACGCTTGTAATAAAGGTTGCACGTGAGCTTGGCGAATCTGTACCCGTTCTTTTACCGGATCATTACTTTGGTCATCACGATTATCTCAAAGAGCTTCTCGATGCTGTTTGTAAATTCAGTTCCTATCTGGCGAAGTCATACCGCGCAGCTCACTGGGAAAAAGAGGATATAGTAAAAGTTTTAGACCGCTTACAGCAACAAGCAGGACCGACTGCTGATATTAAGTCGTTGCTTAGCTATTTCTTTAATGTATGCGGTGATATTTTTCACTTTTATCTCTTACTCTGGGAAGTTTACTTTGTATCAGAATCAAACAACAAAAAAGGGAGTTTAGCTAATGTCTGAAGCCAATCCATTAGTTCTTAAAAATACATTAGAAGAAACGCTTCGACGATATATAGCGACTACAGTTCCGATACATTCTCGATATTCACAGTTGTATAGCGCGTTTTGGAATTCGTTAAATAAAGAGTCACTGGTCGAAGGCCCATATATCGAGACGGTACCTGACTTTGAAAAAGGGCGTGCTCTAAGTGAATTTTTGAACGTCAACGGTGGTCCACTAAACGATGCTTTCGCACAGCTTGGTGATGGCTTAATTAACAGACGACTGCACCTTCACCAAGATAAAGCTCTGACGAAAGCGTGTACTGAGAAAAAAAATCTAGTTGTTGCAACGGGTACCGGCTCGGGGAAAACAGAGACCTTTCTTTATCCTATTGTTAACGAAATATTGAATGACCCTGAGTTTGAAAAGCCAGGTGTTAGAGTCATTTTAATTTATCCGATGAATGCGTTGGCTAACGATCAACTCAATTTTCGAATAGCCCCACTATTAGGCAAACAGCTTAGAGACCAAAACATAACGTTTGGACGCTACACAGGCCAAACTAAAAAAGCTGCAAGTCGCTCAGAAGTAGTAGCAGAAATGCTAAATAACGTTAAATTAGATGAAGAATTTGACGGCGAGATCCCGGATAATTGGCTCGTAACACGTGAAGAAATGTTAAAAACACCACCAAAAATCTTGGTGACAAACTATGCAATGTTAGAGCATCTTCTCTTACTCCCTGTTAATGCTCCCTTATTTGAAAACTGCAAATTAAAGTCATTGGTTCTCGACGAAGTTCATACCTACAACGGGTCGCAGGCGACCGAAGTTGCGATGCTTCTTAGGAAACTAAAAAATCGACTTGGTGTCGACTACCCAGTGCAATACTTCGCTACAAGCGCTAGTTTAGGGGACTCTGATGAGTCTGAATTGAAACTGAAAACTTTTGCTTCACATTTATTCGGCGAAGCTGAACCTGAAATAGTTCGCGGAAAGCGCATAACTCACAGCGATATCTTGAGTAACCAAGAGGCGAGTTTTACTCTGGGCGCAAATCATTGGAAGGTCGTTTCTTTCGTTTTTGATGTTTTTTTAAGCGACAACCCCAGTGCAGATGAGCAAGATGGTTTCAATTTTATCAGTACTTGTGAAGACCATGGACTTTCGTTAGATGCGCTATTGACGAAAGAAGAACTAGAGTTAATAGATGGGGCAGAAAATCAGCAAGAGCTATCGCAAGCGCTGTTTACCGCATTTTCACGAAACCTAGAGGTTCAAACCGCTTCCGAACATTTACACAATGGGGTAATACACTTTACTGAACTCGCAAATTTGGTTTTTGCCAATAGTGATAATGATGATCTAGAAGAAGCTTTAACGGGTCTTGTAAAGATCGGAATATATGCGAAATCTTCGACAGATTCTTTCCCACTATTACCGTGTAAACATCACTTAATTGCATCAGCTATCGAAGGGTCTTGTGTCTCACTGGATAACTCGGAAGAAGGCTTTAATAATTTAGAGTTACGTTCTCACCATCAGACAAAAGATGAAATCTTCTATCCATTACTCACCTGTCGTCAATGCGGACAGCCTTACATTGAAGGTTATCTTCATAACTCCACTCTGCATAATAGATACCCCTCATCAAATTCTAATGCCCAACGCAAAATATTTTGGTTGGGAAAGCCTGCATCATATGAAAATTTTGATGAGGAAGATGAAGCAGAATGTGGGGGTACCAAAAAGTGGGCTACGCTCAATATTAACCCAGTTAACGGCGATAAGGTAAAAATTGGTGGAGTAAAGCTTTACGAATTAAAAACCGAAGACGATGAGTTTGATAAAACTAGTTATCTCAAGCATTGTGCGGCATGTAATTCGAAAGCATCTGGTGCGAATGCTGAGATTATTACTCGCTTCTACCCAGGCAATGAGTCCCTCTCTAGTGTCGTAACTCAGAAGGTATTAGAAGCACTTCCTGCAAAGCAATATAATCAAAGACCCGCGGCTGGAAGAAAACTACTTACGTTCTCTGATAATAGGCAAGATGCAGCTTTTTTTGCTCCCTATTTTGAGCGAACCGCTAATGATTTCGCTCACAGAGGGGCTATTGTTGAAGCGCTCCAAGATGTTGAACATTCAATACCGTTCGATACTCTGGCTAATAAAATCCGCGCAAACTGGGATAAAAGAAATAGCTTTTCATATCCCGATGCAAACGGCCAGCTGAAGGAATACTTCGAGGACGTTAAAGATATTCTTACTGGAAAACTGGCTGCAGAGTTCTGCACACCTCCAGGGAGGCGTACCTCATTAGAGTCCCTTGGGCTTGTGGATGTTTCTTATGATCAGAAATCTATGGATCGCCTCGTCAGGGCTCTTGTAAAAGAGTTTGAAGAATTGGATAAGCAAGAGATAGAGACCCTTTGCTTAATAATGTTAGAGCATATCCGGCGTAGTAAAGCAGTTATAAACATTCCAAATAGTCCTGAAACGAACAGCGCTACCATATGGGGAGAGCGTTACAGAGGGATAAAAACTTTTGAGCTTGAACGAGCAGGTGGTGAAGCAACTCACTCTTTTATCACTCAATTGGGCTCATCGAGATATAATCGCAGAACGTGGTACCTTGTTAATCAACTTGGTTGGGATCAAGATTTTAGTAGGCGGTTTTTGAGCGCTGTTTGGGAATGTTTAACCAAGAAAAGCAAATTTCTAAAAAGTAGTGGGGGGGGGCATGCCCTAGATGCGAGTTTAATCCTGTTGAAAAGAGGTCGTAGCGAGGCTCTAAAAGAGTGCAACGTTTGCGGATTGAGGCAGAAATTATTTATACGAAATAAATGCACAGCATTTGGTTGTCATGGCGAATTAGGCGAACCAGCTACCGATAAATTAAGCTCTGACGTTAATCACTATATTCACTCATATACCGAAGTGACCTCGCAAATTGTTCGAGCAAGAGAGCATACAGCATCTTTGTCTACCGGATTGAGAGAAGAGATTGAATCTGAGTTTTTTGATTCCAAAGTAAACGTATTGAGCTGCACCACGACAATGGAAGTAGGTGTTGATCTAGGGGATCTCGAAGCGATAGTCAATCTAAACGTGCCCCCTGGCGTTGCAAACTATCAACAACGAACTGGGCGCGCTGGTCGTAGAGCGCAAGCTGCGCCATTTTGCGTAACTGTTGCGCGAAATTCCAAACATGACCGAGTTGTCTTCGGCGACTTTAAAGGATATCTAAAGCGTTCGCCCCCAGAGCCATTTGTTAATTTAACGAATAAAACACTGATACAGCGTCATCAACTATCTGTTCTGCTCTCTAAGTTTCTAGCAAGTAAGTTATCCTCTCAAGAACTAAAAGCGCCAAAACTTGTTGATTTATTTGGGGTTGAAATCACTTCAGGATTTAGTAAAGAATTTAGAAACGAACTACTGGCCTGGTTAGAAACAGAGAACGGAAAAGTTGCAACGGATGAAGCAAATCGAATTTTAGAAAAGCTACCTTGTAAGCAACGCGCGATTGTGGAATCACAAATAGACGATATAAAAGTGTTGTTCGTAAGCGAATTGGAAAATTTTGCTCAACTAGTTGAACAACGATGTGTGACATATCAGGGTAAAATAGAAGAAGCACGAGAAAAAATAAGTAACGGGGACGATAATGCTAACAAAGATTTCGCCCGTTGGAAGCATCAGCGAGATAGCTACTTAGGCCAGTTTTTAGTGAACAAGTTTTCTGAGAATGGCTTAATACCAACATATAGTTTTCCTATTCATTCTCTTACGTTGGAGGTTACTCAGAAAGAAAAAGAGTATAAAAATCAGTTTTTGAAATCTGATGTTGAACTGGTTCGTGATGCTTCTTTGGGGATATCTGAATATGCTCCTGGGTCTGAAGTTATTGCAAATGGTCGTATATGGCGAAGTGCCGGGCTGGCATATTCGCCTAGAGACTTTATGCCGACCAACGTAGTCACGATTTGTGGTACTTGTAATCATGCGAATGTCGCTGAATGCGAAGAGGACAAACAAACAGTATGCGAGAACTGTAAAAGTCCACTCAATGAAACTCCTTTGCCGTTCATCAAACCAAAAGGTTTTATTACCGCTTTCAAAGATTCTAAAGGTAAAGATCCTTCCTCTACTCGCAAGCGTTCAGTTCAGGCTGAGGAGGCAAAGCTTATTGTAGTGCCTTCTCCAGAGCAGTACGAGCAAAGTGATCATTCAGCTGTGTTTAAAATGTTTATGCCTGCATACTCGAAGAGTGATATCAGCGGTAGACTCTTTATCTTGAATAAAGGGTTTAAAAAAGCAGGCTATTGGAGGTGTCCATATTGTAACTTCATGACCTCTGCTGAATCGAGAACGCCTCCCAGATCTCACGAAATGCCAGAAACCGGTAAAAAGTGCCTCAATAAGCAGTTTAAGAAAACCTCCTTGGCTCATGAGTTTCATACCGATGTAGCTATCTATAAAGTCACTATACCTATTTCGGTGGACGACAGTTCACTCAGCGATGAACAGAAAGCCGAGCGTAAAAACAATATTGCGGTTACGCTTTCCGAAGCTCTGCGTTTGGCTTTTGTTGAAATGCTCGAGGTTCCGATATCTGAAATTCGCAGCTTATTTCGATTTGAAAATGGGGCGTTGATACTCATAGCTTACGACGGCGTACCAGGAGGAGCGGGTTATGTAAGCCGTATTTTTGAGACGATATCAACTAAAGAGATATTGAAAAAGGTAATACAAATTTTAGATTGCCAAAATGATTGCGAAACAGGATGTATCAACTGTATTTGTGATTATTCAAATCAAAAGTACTGGGACTCTTTTTTGAGGAAAGAAGCTAGCCTTTACGTGAAAGGTTTGATTGACGACTTTCAGTATTCACACCCTATTCAAAAGCTGGGTGCAGTCAAACAGAAGTCTACTAGTTTTCAAGGATTAATTGAGCAGTTCGAAAAATTTGAAGAAGTCATCTTTACTATGCCGCACCTTGTAGATAGTAGTTCTTTTGACAAAAGAGACTTGGACTGGCTCATCAACCTTCTCTCCAAAGTAAAGGTAAAGATATTACTTTTTAACGAACTACCGAATAAGTTTGAAAATACGCCTGCGTCTCTCAGGGCTGCTATAGATTATCTGAAACCTTATATTTCTGACGGTGTGTTAGACGTTTCGCATATTTCAACTAAACTCACTGACGAGCAATTGATGTGTATTCCATTTGCTATTGGCCTGGGAAAAGACGAGGAGGCTGACTCTCTTTGGTTCGGTAATGCTACCCTCAACTTCAATTCGAACAATAAAGTATGTGGCGAAATTTATCAGTTAGCGAAAAAAGACTATGCGCCAGTTGTAGCTTTGCTTTTATCTAATCTTGAGAAAAATAGATATTCACCGGACTATTTTTCCAGTAGATCGCCGTTTGGCGTGTTTCCTTATCGCTCAAACGAGACTCGAAATCTAGAGACTGTTTTTGATTATGTAGAGGGCAAGCATATAAAGAGTCTCCATATAAGAGATCCTTATTTAGCTAGCGACAATTCTATTAAATACCTTGGACAGCTTTTGTCGACATTTTGCAAATTAACTAATGAAGTAGAAAGAATAAAACTTGATTGTCGAATGATGGACAACAGTGATGATTATAGAGATTACGAGTCGAAGGTTGCTAATACCCTCATCAACGAATGTAATTTCGACAGGAAAGCATTCGATATTTCTGTTTTCCCAGCGAATCATAGGAGAGGGTTCCATGATCGCAGAGTGTCTTTTGAGATCATTAATTCTGACGGTGCTAGCGAAACTGTGGTGTATGAGCTAAGTGGGGGGGTGTCACATCTTCTTAATAGTAATTATGAAACATGCGTAACTATGTATAGGGTAGAGGACTATGGAAGATAAAGGACATTAGTTATTATTTTGCCCGGTGCATTTTTGGAGTCCGACAATAAAATCAATCATCACCTGACGCCAGTGACAAATCGCAATAGCCTTTTTGTTATTGGTGTTCAAAGGTGATCATATAAGGTAATCAGGCCAATCTAAGATGGAAGAAAAAGTTCAAAAAATCATTAAGTACTTAAACACAGTCAAAACCCGTTGTACTTATGGTGTTGTAGCCGAGATTCTTGGCGTAAACTCGCGTTCTGTGGGCTTGTATTTGGGAAAGCGTCGCCCTGAGGTCTCTTGGGTTGTGAACGCAAAAACAGGTGATCCTACGGACTACGAGGAATCAGAAAAGCATCCAGAGTTATATCGGACTGAGTGTATTATTAAGTCAGCTGAGGTCCTTCGAAGAAATATTGGTGTTTGAGCGTTCAGAATGATTGTATGATTTTATTAAAAATAATCATAAACATCACGATGGCGGCCAAAACTAACATGCTAGATTTTAGATGCGGATTTTATATGGCAAGGAAGGTGTATGTCAGTTGAAGTTGCGAGTTGTACCTTAGCGCAGTTGTTCAGTAGTCAACGTATCGTTTGTGCTAATAATACGGAAATTGTTGGAGAGTTAGCAATACCTGAATACCAGCGCCCTTATCGTTGGGGCCAAGTGCAAATTAAAAAACTGTTGAGAGATTATCAGCTTTTCTTGAATGATTTAATACAAAGTGAAACTCTTTACGGGTATTACCTAGGCAGCGTGATTTTGCATCAGTCAGCGGAGAACGGTCAGTTAAATATTATTGATGGTCAGCAACGTTTAACCACCTTAGCATTAATTATTTATGTACAGCATTTATCTCGTATTACTAAAGCTACAAACACTTCTGATGATAATAAATTTAATTGTAGCGCTTTCGAATTGTCGCTTAGTTATGATTCGCCAGAGTCTCAACAACAAATTGTCAAAAATCTCACTTGGTTAAACGAGCAACTGAAAGATGAGTATGCCAGCCAAATTGCCGCATTTGATGCCCATAAAATCAATTTAACATTGGTTGTTACTCGCTCAGAAGATGATGCATACCGTTTTTTTGAAACCCAAAATACAGGAGGCGTTAGACTAAGTGGGCCAGACATTATTAAAGCGCACCATCTTAGGGCTGTTGAAAGACAAAGGCAGAATGAGTTTGCCGCTAAATGGGAGGCTTTAGGCGATCTAAACCCCGTTGTTGGTTCCATAATTAAGGGGCGCTACTGGCAAAAATTGTACAATAGAATTGTACCTTCCCATCGGCAACCTCATCTGGTGAGAAGTGCTGTAGTAAATGAACTTGGAGAAAGCACGGGGAAAGGTGAAGATATAGCGTTTGGCCGCTTTGAACGTGCTTATTTGCTTGACGGTAGTCAAATAGATAAACAAGCACAGCAGGGTTATGAGCTAAGGCAGCCATTGAACAGTGGTGTTAATACCATTCATTATTTGAGCTATTTTGAACAGTTAAGAGATAAATATTTAAAGAGTGGATTAAAACAAGAAAAGATAAATGTTAATACTTCTGATATTAGTGGGAGTACACTTTCGCGCTTTTTCCATTTTTATCGAAACCTCATCTGCCAGCTTGATGGCTGCAGCTATTTGAAAGGGCTATATGATACGGCTTTGCTTATTTATATTAGCCAATTTGGTGAGCAACAATTAGACATTGCGGCGAAGAAATTGTTTCGCGTCATTTACTCACCGCGCGTAAGCAATCAAAAAGCGGTAAGAGAGAGTTCTATCTCCGCATTTGTTCGCGATACCCCTGTTTTGGATTGGATTACAGCCAGCTACACTCCAAAAATGTGCTTCGATTACCTTGATCGCTTTAGCTTCAGGGCGGACCCCGCCAATTTAGCAGTTGATAAAAACAGCGTTAAAAAACGCTTTGTATTTAACGTATTGCAGCACTTGGGTATAGAGCTTGTTAGAGACGACTCAGCCCAAGCAATTGCCGACAATTATACAGCACAGTTGGATGCTTATATTCTTCCTTTAAGTTCTGAAGCAGAGTTTTCGAATTAGGCGCTTACGCGCAAGAGTAGTGGAGGAACGCATGGTTAACATAGTTACGAGTGAAGCCAACTCAAAAGGAAAACTATTGATACAGCACCAAGTTGAAACGCAAGTGCTAACGTTAAGTTACATTCAAATGAATGAATATCAATTTAGCATACCTAGTTATCAGCGCCCTTATATTTGGCCTGATGATGCCGTGCTAAAGCTGTTTAAAGATATTAACGATGCGCGCGTGGCGAAAGAGCCGAATTATTTTATTGGTACGGTGCTAACGTCTCTAGAGCAAGACGAAGATGGAAATGGTATTTATGAGCTGATTGATGGACAGCAACGCACCACCACATTAATGCTTATTGCACTTGCTTTTAAAATGGCAAAAGTCGATTCAGCTATTGCTGATATCGCCGCTTTCAACAAGCAACCTAGACTGCAATTTAAAATTCGTGACCAAGTGCAGCACTTGTTGGGTAGTTTAGCAGGCCTAGATGATTATGTATTTCCTGGATTGGAAGCTATCGATGAAAATCCCTATTTGAATCGCATATACGCAGCATTGCAAGTATTAGAGCAACAAGTAAATGCGCTGGAAAATCAAGACCGTGTTTTGCTAGGCGATTACATTTTCAAAAATGTGCAATGGGTGAATAATATTGTACCTCCACAAATGGATTTAAATCGTTTATTCGCAACAATGAATACTGCCGGCATACAGCTTGAGCAGTCCGATATATTGAAGTCAAAGTTGCTTAAACAAATCTCTACTGATAAGCCATTATTCGATGCTATGTGGTTAGCTTGCGAACATATGGAAAACTACTTCGAACGTAACGTACGCAAAATTTTTCCTAATGCCCCGTGGAACGATATTGAGCCTGAGCATTTAGCCTCCTTTAATGAAACGTTATTTGTAAAGAGCTATGGTGGGAATACGCACAAGCAGGGCTTGACCATCATGCAACTGGCAGAGCAGTTAGAAGCAGCTGCAGAGAGAGATAACAAAAATAGTGAAGATAACAAATTGGACAATGAACAGGATGCTGGCTCCTACGATTTAGAAACCGAAACAGTATACTGTCGTCCTATAATTGGTTTCCCACTACTACTCATCCACGCTTACCGAATATATTTAGCCAACCGTGCTGTTGAGTTTGATGATACAGACGATGTAGTCCCTCGTGTGCATGCAGATAAATTATTAGAAACCTTTGATCCGCTGACAAAGGCCAGTGAAGAAGAAGTAAAAGACTTCATCAAAACCTTGTGGCGAGTACGTTATCAATTTGATCGTTGGGTAGTTAAGTGGGTAGAGCGAGACGATAGTGATGATGAACAACTACGATTAACTTATCTAACAAAAAGCGAATCAGGTGGTAAACGGTACATTAATCGTACTCAAAAAGAACTAAATGAATTAGTGATGCTTCAAAGCGTGCGAAACTTTACCGGTGAGCGCAGCGCTCAGTATTGGCTTACGCCCTTTATCGCGGGTTTGATAAGAGAAAATATTACTGAAGATGCACAAGCCATCGCTTTGCTCGAGAAAATTGATAACGACTTGTCATTAGCTGCTGAGTCAGAGACTCAAAAAACGGCCAGTTTTAAGCAAGCTAAACAACAGCAACCTGAAATCGACTCTTGGCAAAAAATCGTTGATTACTTTGCAGAGCCTCGAGGAACCAGCTTTGAGCATTATTGGTTCCAAAAGCTGGAATACATATTGTGGAAAAAAGAAACAAATAGGCATCTCAAACAATTTAGCAATTACCGTATCACGGCGAAAAACTCGGTCGAGCATGTATATCCTCAGCGTGAAGAATACCAAAATATAATGGAGCGTGACTTTTTGGATGCTTTTGGAAATCTAGTTTTATTGAGTCCAGGTGAAAATTCGTCATATAGCAATCAAGCGGTTAAGAAGAAACTAGTTGATTTTGAGGCAAAGTCTCAATATGAGTCGTTAAAGTTAAAAGCCATGTTCAAGATATTAAAAGAACAGGGTGACTGGCAGAAAACGCAAATACAACTTCACCAAAAAGAGATGTTAAATGCGTTAGCAGCCCACTATGGCGTAACAGAATGATCGCAATCAAGCAAATATCATCGATGTCCTGGCTGAAGTTGTTTTGTGCTGGACAAAATTGACTTTAAAGAAAATAGCTACTTACATCGAAACCGAACTCACTATTTATAGCGGCAGGAATATCTCTCTCACTTAGCTCTACAGAAGAGAAGCTGTGAATAGAGTATCGCTCCAAACGATTGCCTCTTAAAAACAAAAATGCGTTTCCAACTATAAGCGAAAAACGAAGGCTTTTTGAAAATGGGTATTCAATACCGGACGTGTAGCGGGAATTTATTTGCTCGTAAACCTCAGCTTCAGCTTTAGGTGTGACGTTTATTTCCATCTGAAGGCTTTCTTTACCTTGCCTTCGGTGAAATACGCGAACCCAATTTTCCGTAACAACAGAGCGATATGTCATACCAAAGCACTCGAAAGAAACCCCTTCATCCGCAGGAAATAGATTTAGTGCAGGCCAACCGTTTCCAACGTCTGCGAAAAGTATTCGTCCTTCAAAATTAAGACGAACTAGACGATGGATTTCTTGCTTACCGATAAACGCACTGTGAAGTTGAGCATCTACATCGAGTTTTTTCAAATCAGTGAGAAACGCGAGTGTTTTATCTGAGCAAGTACCTCCAGGAATCCCTCCCTGAAGTGGACGACCATATAGTAAATCCAAGTTATGAAACGGAATGGTAGAGAAATGCTCATAAAGGAGCTGTTGGATGTCGCTTATCATCGATGTGTTTTCCCTCTAGCATTAATTGCTGAGTCGAAAACAGGATACAAATGAAAATAGCCATCGGAGTGGTCGAACTGAAAATGCTGTTTCCAAATATCGAGAAGTTCATCTCTCTCATTGCGACCATTGCGTTTTAGATAATTAACTACCATGCTCCTGATGCCTGAGCCTACGTCACATGAGACCTTTTTTCGAAGCAGAATATTAGAGGGAAGAAAGTCGTCAAATACCGTTCGTAAGGTAACTTTATTCATCCCGTCACTGTAGAGTTCGTCATATCCTAACGTATCACTTAACGCTTTAACGTCTTTGTCCAGAAATGGACATCGAGGCTCAACACTATGTGCCATACATGCCATATCAAGTCGGCGTAATTCAGTGAATGTCATATCGTTTATCAACTGGTCTCGTGTTGCTTTCCATGGCTCAACTTCAGAAAAATTATGGTACCCACCAAAAAGCTCGTCAGCGCCTTCGCCGGTAAGTACTACCTTAATGCCTGCTTTGTTGGCTGCTTTTGCTAGAAGAAAAGTAGCTAAACCATTGCTTACTACTGAAGGGTTGTAGCTTTCAGTAGCGTAAACGACTTGACTGATGAGGCTTGGTAGTTCGGCAATTTTAGGAAGTGGAATTTTAACTACGTTTTTCAGCCCTAAATATTGTGCAACAGTATGAGCTGCACTTAAATCATCTCCGTCGCCATTGCCAAGCGTAAAGTAAACGATATCGTCTCGAAGTTTCGATGCAATGCTCGCAACTAGTGAGCTATCTAACCCGCCACTTAAGAAAATTGCTACCTTTTGGTTATGATTTGGCAGACGTTTGCGGACACCCTCAATTAAAGCTTGCTTAATACTTAAGGTGCTATGAAAACGGCTAAAGCTTTTAACTGACGTCACTGCACCAGTGTTCAAACAAACTTTTGAAACGCCTTTGGGGATCGTCTCAAACCAGTCAATTGACTTAAACGCTTTTAATTCACTGGAAATGAATATCTCGCCTTGAGAATTTCCAACGTAAAGAGGTTTCTTCCCCATAGCGTCGCGAAGGCAAATTGCATATTTTCTGTTGGGCTCGATTAAAACAGCAGAATAGAAGCCATCTAATTCTTCAATTATGTGTTCATTGAGTCGTAAATAAAGCGGTAAGACAACACTAGTATCACATCCGTGATTCTCTAGTTGGTATTGATAAGCCAAATCACTGAAATTGTAGATCTCACCGTTTATTGCACCTAACCAGCCTTCAACTTTGAAGGGCTGTCGACCAGCCTGAACGTTGCCATTAATCGCAAGACGTTGAAAACCAACGGCGAACTCATTCTCTGTCAATATAACTTGTTCGTCAGGTCCACGATGCTTAATTCGCTCAATACATTCGGGAATTAATGTTTCGGCTTGTTTACCGGCTAATACAACGATACCGCACATTTAATTTACTTCTGCTAGAGCGGGTGAAACAACGCTTTTACTATTAAGCTCGGTCCTTACCTGCATTAAGAGCTGACCAAGACGGTTTTGGCCAGAACCATCACCAGGATCGCCCCAATATTCATCGTTATCTGTCAATTCAACCAGCAAGCGGTTGCCAGAGGATAGGAGCTTTTCTGCTAAATTAGGGTGTTGTTTAAATTTCGCCCTCAAAGCTTCGAGCATAAAATGCTCCCGTACATCAATCCAATCTGCCCGTCCATACTCTTCTAAACGTTGATGAGCTTCAGACTTGGCTAATATTGGGGTAGCAGCACACCTAATCTGTTCCTTAAGCTGTTGAGATTCAAATTTCTGTGCTTGGTAATAATGCTCTGTCGTAGGCCAAATCTTACCGTCGAGGAAAACTGAATGTCTTGAGAAGTTAGAGAGTTCTCCCCAGGGTTGATCAGAGTGATAGAAGTGAATAGGTTGGCCATTATTACTTTCAGATGCGAGGGGTAAATTGTGACCCAATTTTTCATTCTTGGTGTGCAAGTACTCCTTATTTTCAGGTCGAATATTCGGGTTTGTGTGCACTACTGATGTCTGGATACCATGATTATTCAAAAATTGGCGTTTACGAGGGTTATTGGATACCAATCGCACCTTTTCAATATCCAGTTGTTTTAATATAGACACCGCCTCAGCATAGCTGCGAATGTCTTGCTCAATACCAAGCTTCTCAAAAGCTTCCGCAGTATCGACCTGTTTATCTTCCATCATTCGAACAGCATTTATCTTCACGGATAAGCCGTGGCCACGGCCCTCTTGCTGTTGATAAACAATAATACCACGTCCTTCTGAGGCGATATTCTTCATTGTTTCAGTCAGTTGGTCAGCGCAGTCACAATCTAAAGCGCTAAATACTTCAGATGCACGGCACGAAGAATGTACACGAAAAAGTGGCCATTCCCCTTGATCAGAGATATCACCCATGCAGATAACGCTGTAATTTTCGTCCAAACTATCATACATCCGGAACTTGCCCATAGGCGTAGGAAGAGTACACCAATTATCAATTTGTAGTTTCACAATACTTCTCCGTTACTTCATCGCTCACACAGATATTAGAATTTTGATTTTTAGATATACGCTTACGACTTATTGGTGTTGTGTAGGCGTTGCTAGAACTTATCATCTGTTTTAAAAAGCGGGATATTTCATTCTTATCTAAGTCGTTAATTGCTGATTTAATTTGTTTAAAAGCGTCTAGTGAAAACTCTTGCTGAAGGCAATCTGTCAAGGCATTGAGCTCTCTGCAAAAAGGGCCGTTCGCAATCGCTTTCGCTAACCCCGAAATCCGGTAAAAGCTCTGCTCCAAAAGCAGTATTCTTGCGTCCATATGACTCATTGAGCGCGAATAAATATCTGCCACCTCATCTGTTGAAAAATTCAATCTGTGGTCAGAGTTTTCACCTAAAAATTCGACGAGGCCGGCGTAGAGTGCAGAGCCAACTATTTCACCTTGTACTTTTTCCGAATTTATTGTTGGTTCTGAATAACTTCGTCCGACATGATGCACAGGAAACGAAACTGACTTAAGCGTCATTCTTTGGTAGTGCTTATTGATGATTGCCCAGATCATGTCTGAACGACGGGCTTCTTTACCATTCAATACTGGGGATAAATTAGGTGTTTTTGTGAGTGCTTCAGGGGTGAGTATGAACGTACAGCCCCCTCGATTTACAGAGTCTTTTGCTTCGCTAATTGGATTTCGGCATGAAGTTGCGATAATTGAACGAGTCAGTGGAGTACCATCAAGGATACCCAGAGCTCCTGAGAATAATCGAGCCCGAGCCTCTTTTACAGTCTCAAATGGGTAACTAGGTTCGAGCCAAAGTGGTGTTTCTAAATGAGCACTATGCTTTCGAGAAAGGTCATAATAATAGTCCGGAAACATTTTACGAAGTGCTTTATTTTCTTCAGTTCGGTCGGGTAACAAAGCGTCTTCTGGCAGTTTTGCTAACCAAGCTGCATTGTGTACTAAATCCATCAGTTGAACTCTTAATCCGTTCAATGGTGGGTTAGGAGACGAGCCCTCATAAGCGCCGAAAAGTACATCTACGTTATGCTCTCGGAACGCGGGTAGCCACTCAATGTATTCACTGGCTCGCTCATCAATGCGCATATCGTCATCAAGCAACCAGCCAATCGCGTCTGGTGATTTTTCTAGTTCGTTTCCGACGTAACGTTGAAGCATGGTTCGCGCAAATGCTATACCCACTTGACCTGAAGGTCGGCTTTTAATTTCAGATCCAAATAATCCAGATTTTGCATCTTTAAGCTGAGCTTCTTCTGAAATAAAATTAACTGCTAACCGATCGCCGAATGATTCGTCGTTCAATTTGATAAAGTCAGAAGCGTTACAGCCATTACACAAAACAAAAACTGATAATGAAGTTATGCTTGGATGGTCGTTAAAAACTCTTAGACTATTAAGTAGAGGCATCAACATTAGTGGGTCGGCAGAAATAACGCCTATTACAAGCTTGAATGCTTTATGATTTGGGGCTTTATCAAGTACCTCTTCGACTGGCTGAACTCGATCAATAGGGTAGTCTAGCTTTGCACGGAAAGCTGCAAAACCGGATAGCTCAGGCATGGCTGAATGAGTAAGAGATTTGCGCATAAGCTGTTTTAAATCATCGCGATGGGCATAGTGACATGATAAGTATGCACGCCTAGCCATGTGCTCAAAGCCTAGCTCGTTCCATGGACGGATATCCGATCCATAATCGATAAGCTTAACTTCTGTTTCTATTGTTATCAGATTTTTAGGGTGGATGTTGTTGCAGACAATACCAACGCGAGTACAACCGTTGATGAGTTCGATTACGCGCTTTTCGAAACCACCGTTATAGGGAGCGCTTTCTTCGAAAGGATATGTTACGAGAACCCATGCGCCGTCTCTAATGACCTGGTTTAGAGGGTATATACCAGGAACATTTATCCATTTAGCACCACTGTCGCGCAAGAATTCGAACTGCGCTTTAGGTGTACGCGTTTTCCAATAGTCGATGCATTTGTAAACGGTTGTGCCATCGGTAAATACAATTGCTTCTGAACCAGAGCCTAATAGGCGTAAGTTATGCGTATTGAAGTGGTAGTTAACTCGATGTTTTGCGGTAACTAAACGTTGAGCGTAAACTTCTTCTTCAAGGTTTTCTGATTCACCGTGTGAAAGCTTCTTATCTGAGTATTTTTCCGTATTGAGTATTTTTGCGCCGTTAGAGGTCAGGTATGATTCTGAATCATCAAAAAGCTCTAAATGGCGTTTTGCAAGGCTATCTATTACCCATACAGTACTGCCTGGTCGAAGTTTTGAAACATTAACTGCGTAGCTTTCTAGATGCCTAAGTTCCTTGACTGTAAAGCATCCTATTCCTAGGTCTCTCAAAGTGCTTGCTAAGTTTTCACAGAATGAATCGTGAGGCTTAATGTTAAAAACGACATCTAAGCCTACGAGATCTATAGTTCGATAAAAATGGAAAAATGCGACAATTTTATTGAGTAATTCTCGGGTCACTGTTTTAAAACAACATAGAACAAGCGCTTTATTCTTAGGGTAAGATTCTTGTGAAGCTTTATTCGTAGGCGATTTCCAACCAAAAAGTTCATGAGCACGTTTTTTGAAACTTGCGGCCTCTGATGCGCTCATTCGACTTTGGTATTTTTTCCAAAAGGAAGAGGTGCCGCTTAGTTTTGATTTGCCCCCGCTGGTGCTTAGTCTCGTTCTATTGGCTTCAGCGTAGTGATCAACTAAAAACTTAGGAAGCGCTTGATAACGCACAGTGCCCAGCTCACTCAATCGAATACAAAGATCGCGGTCGGTAGAGCTAGCTAGAGACTCATCAAATCCTCCGGTTTGCAGGAAAGTACTCATTCGAAGAAACAGGTTGGAGCCTTGAATTCCAGGGTTGCCTGTTAAAAATAATGAGGCTTCTAGTTTAGCTGGTGCTTGAGTTTGGATAGGGCTTAGGCAGTTGTTCTCGATTCGATTAAATCCACTCGCCACCATATCTACCTTGAATGACTGCAACGTTTTCATGCACTCTTCGAAATAATTGGGATGCCAAGAGTCATCATCATCTAAAAATGCTAGTATTACATTTTCTGCAGTATCCACATGAGACGCCAGATACGTTACTGCGCTATTCCAACAACCACTTGCTCCATCAGTGCGTGTGTTGACGCAGTAAGTAACAAAACAGTTGGGTATCTCAATGTCTTCAACAGTGTTTTGATTCAGTCTACGAATATCTAAATCAGAGTCATCACATACTATTAAAAAGTCAGGGGGCGTAGATTGTCGAGCTATTGATGGAAGTGAGCGTTCAGCCAGTAACTTGTGACGGTTTTTAGTGGCCACAATTACCGCTAGCTTGATTTGTGACGTCAAACTTTATCGGTCCTTTATTTATTAATGAGACTTTTCGCGAGTTATCTACAGTACTAAGCAGAGCACAGAGTTCTCGAATGATGTTTAAGCCCTTGTTTTTACAGAAGAGCGTTTGCACCTAATGCTAAAGCTGAGGAACAACAGTTGAGGGGGAATAAAAAATGAGTCAAATTAATATCCTTATCAATTATGATTTTTGCATAAAGCAAAATGTAGAACTGGTCGGATGTTAAGATAAATGTGCCGATTTGGCAATAATGAGCCCGATTACGGTGACATATACTCTTGTGTAAGTTGCGGAGACAGCTCGCCCGCTTGTTTTGTAGAGCTTTTTGTAAATGCAACGGCTTATATTCGAGTTCAGAAGTTGTTGCTTCGCGTTGGTCAAAACCACCGACTTTATAAGCTTTTATATCCTGAATTTATAATTATACATTTTGAATATAAAACTCGCGGATCGCTTTATTTTCAAAGTGCTATCCACATTGATTTTAATTACCCCCTCAAGCAATACTTGCGTTGACTGTGCTCGCGAAGTGCTCATGCCTTGCAGAAAGTCCCTGCGTTTTTATTCATCATTCATGGTGCAAATTCACCCAAGTAAACAACAGTCTTAGAAAGCAAACATAAGCTCTACTTCGTCTTGATAGAGGTGGAGTGCTTGATTCAGACTTATCAGCTACTAAAGGGCTTTCAAGCAAATGTACACTAACGGTGCCATGCTTCTCATAACTGAGAAAACGGCCCTCGTCACTCGTTATTGTTTTAACGCCGGGTACGTGTCTAATATTTTGCGCGTAGTTGTGAGGTACTATCACTTCTATTATTAGTTCAGGAAAAAGTTTTATAACGACATTTTGTATCCAAAAACGAAGGTCCGCTCGATACTGTTGCCTTTTACTGCTATCAAATTGCGAAGGTGAGGGGAAATACCATCGAAGGCGCAACTGTTCTTCTGTAAACCCGAGTAGTTTTAAGAGTACCAGCAGAGAAAGTATGGCTTCACAATCGTATGAGCGGATCAAAAAGTCTTTTGCTTTGACGAGGTGTTTTTCTAGCTTTGCAATTTTCTGTAAGTCCACCCGGTTATCGATTTCAACAAATGTGCCGAGGGCATCGAGTTGCTCGGCTAGTTCGCTTGTTATTTCATGCTGACGGGCCGTCATGTTTTTGTATAGGGTATGTATACGGCTGCTGTTGCTCGGTTGATTGTGAACTCGTTCATTAGATACTGGTTCTAACTCAATGATTTCTGCAACTTGTTGTCGGGTGATAGGCAACACTCGGGCAATTTCTTCTGGAGAATGTCTCTTAGAGTGCATCTCAAAGCATGTGCGTATCATCGAGAGTGTAAATTCGCTCGTTTCTTCTTTTTTAACAAGCTTGCTCTCAAGCCACTGCGTTATATTTTTCTTCTTCTGACTCTCGCTTATTACTTTATGCGTCATCTGTTTGGGAAACGCAGTTAAAAGGTGGGCTTTGGATGCAGGGTAATTGTCTATTCTACCGTAATCATCTATCGAGATATTCTGCCCCCAAAACTTACGAAGTAACCGAGGGGAGGGGGAATGGTTTGCAAATTTTAGAGGGTGTAAAAATTCACTGGTATGGATGTAAGATGCCATGGTAACTGAAGGAGAACTATGACCAAGAAGAATAGATACCGCCCATAGTTTTTTTCGAGAATACTCCACTAGCGCCAAACGCTTCATTACTCTTTCCCTATTGGTAACGTCGAAATAAGCGTGACGAGTAAATGGATAAAAGTTTGCCTGACGTTTTTCTGGTAATGAAAGCAGCAAGTATAGCCAGTTGGCAAATGAATGGCGGCAATGATGAAAGCGCATTGTGGGTTCGGCCGTGATCAATTTCATCGCCTCGGTAGCAAGTAAAAATGCCTCATTTAAGCATGCTTCATCCCTAAATATTTTTGACTTCTTTTTATTAAACTTGGTTTTTGAAGTGCGTAAATACTGCTTAAGCTTTACAAGCTCCTCTTCTGGCCAAAGCACATCGAGCGGAATATTTCTGGCGCTTTGAGGCGATTTTAGTTCACGGTATTTGTTTGGCCTTACGTGCAAATTAATATAGTCATCACCCATTGAGTTAAAATCCGCGTATTGCAAACCAGCAATTTCACCTCGTCGTAAACCGCTGTAAAAGCTAAGGCAAAAGCATAGCTGTGCCAAGTGCGAGGCTTTGGTTTCTAGTCGGTTAAGCGCACTAATGACGCACTTGGCCTCGTGTTGCGTAAGAATGTTGGTATTTACACTGCCACGGGAAGAAGAGATATCAAGGTCAGACAGGCACAGGTCGGGTACTAAATCGTTCATTACAACGAAGTCAGCAAAGTACAATATATAGTCTCGGTTTTTTGAGTTTATATTCTCTGCTGCCAAGTTTAATTTTTCAGCCCACGTGTGCCCACCCATTCTGTCAGCTTTGCAATCAACAAACTCTTGAAGCACAGGTGCCGCCACACTGTTTATGTATTTTTTTATCGTTCTTGGCCTTAAGCGTTTTTTTCGCATGCCTCCGTGCGCTAATAGGTGATACAGCCAAGACAACAAAAGCCAACAGAAGGGCGTTGCCTTTGCATTTTCTCTTTTGTGAAGCCACAGCCTAAGGCGTTCTTTTACCTTCGTATAATTTCGGGCGCTTTCTTGTCGAGCAAGTATCTTTATTTGGTCGGAAAACTGCTTGACGATGTCAACTTGCTCTAAAGTGTTTAACCCGTCTTTAATGTGTCTTGCTTCTATAGTCTCGGTATTATCGTTTCTAAGGCTAGATAACCAAAGTCCACGTTGGTTTTGGGTTATAGATGCTATTTGGTTAGCCGTTGACTCATGGATTACGCACGTACCAGACATGATCCTATATAGTGTTTTACCAGACAGAGGTGACGACGGCATTAATCGCTTTTGTTGGGCATAATTAGAGGCGCTAGTTTTAAATATATATTCTGTGCGAAGCATGGCGCGCAATGCACCTATTTGAACGCGAGTGGATGAAGGGATGATGCGTTCGGCAATCAGGGTGTTGTTTATTTCAGTAAGGCAATTTTTTGGTTTGCCAACCTGGTTATTCCAAAAAGCCCGTAAAAGCAGTTCTGCAGTTGAAGATAACCATATCCTCTCTTTTCCCTGATAGAACCAATGTCGCGATAGGGTTTTGACTTTATTGGGGTGATATAAAATAGACGTCAACGCGGCGGTACTATCAATACCTTCTTTAAGAAATAACCACAGAAGAAGAAAGCCAGTCTGGGTTTCCGGTGAGCCTAGATATCTTAGCTGTTTTGCTTCGCTTTCTAGTAGGTCATATAAATCTGATTGCAGCCTTGATGTTAAGAAGTCATCGGGTTTAAGAAGTGGTGCGTCCTGCTTTATTTGATAGCTTCGGTCTATTTGTACCGATTTAATACCGAAACTCTGCTGCGCCATTCTTAACAATAAATGAAGCAGCATGAGCTGAAAATTGTGTAGCTGAAAGTCCTTGCTCAGTTTTTTTATTACGGCAGATACACTGTTTGAAGCGATCTTTTCATTGTTTAAAGTAACGAGCTGTTGAGTAAGTGTTAGGACCTTATCAATATTATTATTAATTTCGTTAGATGCGAGCTGTAGGTTTTCAGCAATGACTAAATAAGCACCAGACTCTTCTAACGCTTTAGTTTTATATTGGTTTAGGAACTCAGGTGTAAAAATGGTCTTTATTGCTGTCAAACGATTACGCCCTTTTCCGTGTTAGCAGTGAAGGGATATCACGCCAACCAAGTTCATCCATCATGCCATTTAATGTCGGTAGCAGTGCCTGAATTGCCTCCACATGATTTAATTCTGAAAACTTTTCTAACGTCGTCTCACCTGTCATCCAATGCCCCAGTTGAAACTTTATAAGCTCTTGGTGAATGTTGTTCTTTTGTAGGTAACGGCGCATATAGTGTCGGCCGAAGTTTAGGGGAAATGGAAAATACGTGTTCAAAAATGTGGGTGAGCTGTTCTGTACTACTTTTTTGATATGACTGGCATGCTCGTCACGTTCGGTAAAAAATAAAAACATACCGTCAGTACCGCTAGAATTCTTAATCGCCAAGAATTGCTCTAGCCGCTCAGTCTTTGAAGTGAGCTTGAGGTGCTGTAAGTGAGATGAATGGGTGAAATATTGTTGCGCAAAGTAAGAGAAATTCACGGCTATTAAATTAGCAAACGCTTCGATATGTGCTTGGTAATGCAAAATCTGTGATTTTAATATGTCGGGGCAGGCAACAACCCTTGTATGATTGAAAAGTGTTTTGGAGTCTTTGTCAGATATACAAATACTTTGATATCGCAAAAGCGCTAAGTCTAGGCTTGGTAAGGGGTTATATACGGCGCGATAGCCTGTGCCGCTCTTGAGCATGATAATGGTATAAAGCGTGTAGGCATTGTGATAATTAACGAGCCCTTCCAAAGTAGATGACACCGCAAAAGGTTTATTTGAAAGGAGTATTGAAGCCTTTTCACTTATCCATGTTGATAGCGCATCGGCTTTTGGTGTAAACGCAGAGCCAACACCTCGTTCCATTTTTAATTCGCTGCTAATAGTTGGCGTTAAAGAATCACTATTTTCAGCTTGTTGATGAGCAGCCTCAGTGAATAATGCATTCCATAGCGCGTGAAGTTCATCATTTATTTCGGTTTCTGTGTAATAAGCATAGTGCTTTGCCGAGCGACTTTGATAGCGTGTTTTTTCTGCGAGTATGTCAAGTAAGACTGGGTCGTAACTTTCATGTGCTGAAACCCAATTTATTAAGTGGTGCTCAATTCTGGTGAGACTTATTTGGATACTGAATTTTCGATTCAGGTCTTTTAAGTAGCGTTGGATTACATCTTGCCATTCGATAGGTTTCTTTTGCTGTATAAGCTCAATAAACGTATCAGAAAAGTATGGTGATATATACGTAACTAAGTGTTCGGGCAGCGCGATAGAAATAACGCTCGAAACAGGCAGCAATAATTCATTATGGATAGGGGATAATGTTGTAGGCTCTGGCGCGACATTCAGTAAAATATAATTACCGTCAAAGTGAAAGCCGACTTCCTTTTGTGTCGACGCTTGTTTGATGCTGAGAACCGATTGTAAGTCGCGCGCTGTAATTAACACTATCAGTAATACCGCCCTGATTAGCTTTTTATCAATCCCCCCAATAATGCCGGTTGACGTGTTTGTTAATGAACTCATTAAGATTTTTAGTTCATGAGGTTGCAGAATAGTGCGGCTAGTAGGAAGTAAATTGTGGCAGCGTCTAATGTCTATATTAACTTTGTTTGTTTTGAACCAGTGAAGAGCGCTATCTTTTACAACTGATGTCGATGCCTCTTCATACGGCTGAAGTGGTTGAGGGGGTGACGACGATTTGATGACCGTAACGTCGGGTAGGTCCTCGCTTTTTGTTACACCCGCTTCTTCGTAAATACGCTTTAGCTTTTGGGTATTTAGCGATGGCGTCATTAAGTCATCGGAACCCGTTATTCGCTCGTATCTTTTTCTTGAGTAGTGCCCACGTATTCGTTTGGCTGTTCTTCTTTCATGGCGACCTCTTGTCACCCAATCTAACCTGTAAAAGTGTTCAAGTTGATAGAGGTAGCCTAACTGAGCTCGGGGTAGATAATTATCATCGTCATCGTTTTTTAAACGCTCCTTTAAAGCAAAGATATTATTTACAGTTCTATCGAGGCTACTTTCTCTGAAGCATTCATCTCTGGTTGACTCATCGGCATATAACATCCTAAAAGCACGGACTGACTCTTCAGCTCTATTTTGGCCTACAATTTTAGTTTCGTTGTTTAAGTAGTGCTCTAGAAATAGAAGAAGCGCTGCTGCAGCGTGGGAGGTTCTATTATCACTGAATATAAATAGCAGAGAATAAATTGGTCGTTCACTCTTCCATCCCCGACCATGTGAATCTTTCCAAAACGCTGAAGAGTTTTTATGTTGGTAAGAGTGAATAATTAATAATGAAGCCTTAAATGAATTATGGTCTATGCCAAATAAACTCGTAACGCGAGAAGGGTAAAGAGAGAATAGATATTCGACAGTGGCTATTGCTTTGCGCAACCCTCTTAAATCGGACGGGCAATCAATCATTTCAAGCAACTTCGCCATCGTGTTCAATTGCTCTTCATCAATGAGGTTAAAAATCTCAGAGAGTGTCTGTTCAGATAAATCTGCCATGTTTTTTATTAACGCCTAAACAATTCAGTTTTGCTAATTGATAAATGGCTCGCCAATTTTTCTGCGGTATCTATATGTGGAAATAGTGCGCTCCACTCAGCAGATTGAAACAGACTTTTTTTGCCTTCGTCTTTAGAAAACCATGCTCGAAGATAAAATCCGATTTTCTTAGCATCGCTGATAAAGCACTTTGATAGTAAGTCGTTGGTAAGTGAAAAAAGGGCGATAGCTTTCTTAACTGACTCGCTAGGTTTCTTTTCTAGAATGAAGACAGGTATCTTGGCATCTTCTTTTAACCGCAGTTTAGCTTGAGCATGTTGCAATGAGGCGAGTGTAAAGGTACCAGTTAGCGCGCGATAATTTTTTCTGAAGCGGTAACAAATTATAGGTGATTGCAACGCGAGCAGATTATAAAGCGTTGCTGCTTTGTCGTTATTGTCCGATGTCGTTCGTATACCTGCAACAGGATTGGCTGAAGCAAAAAGCGAATGGATGACGTCATCAAAATCTATTTCAGGAATTAAAATTTTTCTGAAATCTAAACCGTCCAAAATTTTTTCGTTGAACTTCTCTAATTCACTGTCCAATCCGTGGTCCTCATTTGTGTTAAATTTGCGCAAGTTTTGCGTAATTTTGTGATCAAAGTTGAGCTAGTTTTGGTGACAATTCTGCGTCACTTGTGCGCCGAAAATGTATACTTTCTAGCGACTTATATACGCTATATTGAGTACTTTTCGACGCTTTTTCTGCGACCTAAATGCCATGAGATGAGTTCTCTTTGAGCGCATATAGCCGATATTCGAGTACCAAACTTCGCTTTATATAACGAAAATTCGATGATTTTTTATGCGTTTTAAGTACTTTTAGATTGTGGCTAATTTGTGACCAAATTCAAGTAAAAAGTAGGCTAAATAGGTTGGGGTAAAGGTCTTTTATTTGATTTTGTTGGGAATTGTGTGATAGAACGATATTTAACCAACCTGATTCATGTCTTGACATGGTAGAGGTCCCCTGTTCGAATCAGGGTAGACGCACCATCTTACGATTTAATTTCATCTTTTGTTGACTCAAGTTCTGCGTAACACGCACTGATACCTTTTTCTCTATTCAGCGATATTCATGAGTAATTTAACTTTTTAATGTCGGGTGGTCTGTGTGATTTGGACTACACTAAAAGAATGGTGGCCGTTTTTATATCTTTGCTATCTAACAATTTAGCACTCGCGGGAGTACGATGAGCTTACAGAAATACCAAGAGCCCCCGTTATTTGAACAACATGGTTCGGCTGAAAGGCGGTTCCTTCAGCTTATTAGTGCCTTGCCAAAGGTATCGGTGCAAGGTTATGACAAGCACCGAAAAGTTATCTATTGGAATAAATCAAGTGAAGACATGTATGGCTTTCGTGAGTGCGAAGCACTAGGTCAAAAACTTGAAGATCTCATCATTCCCTCGTTCATGAAAAGTGAAGTGATAAAGCTACATCAGCGATGGATAGATTACGGTGAGGCAATTCCTTCAGACGAACTCGTGCTTGAGAAGAAAAGTGGCGAGCCTATCCATGTTTTCTCATCTCACGTTATGCTGAAAGAAGGCACAGATTCACCCGAAATGTATTGTGTGGATATTGACCTGAGTGAGCAGCACAACATCCGGCAAGAACTTGAGCGAATGGCATCCACAGATTTATTAACCGAGTTGCCAAATCGACGCCTGTTAGAGCAGTTTTTGACGTCGTCTATTGAGGATACATCGCGCAATGAGTCTGGCTTCGCTTTGTTTTTCATTGACTTAGATATGTTTAAAGAAGTTAATGACACGCTTGGGCATACCTGGGGTGATGAATTACTGCGCTCTGTTTCTAAGCGGCTGTCAGATTGTCTGAGCGAACAAGGCTTACTGGCTCGGTTTGGTGGAGACGAATTTGTTTTTGTCGCCACACAAGTGACTTCTGAAAATGAAAGTGCTGACATTGCTAAGAAACTTACTGAGTGTTTCAAGCAGAGCTTCGCACTTAGCACTGAAAACGTGCATATCACTTCAAGTATCGGTATTAGTATGTACCCTAAAGACGGAAGTGAGATTGATGATCTTCTGAAAAATGCAGACGTCGCAATGTATCAGGCGAAAGCTGAAGGCCGAAACCGTTTTCATTTTTTCACCCACGCTTTAAGTCAGAAAGTTCGACAACAGCGAAGTATCGCAGCTTATCTGCATGAGTCTTTGGTTAACGATGAGTTTGAACTCTTGTATCAACCTCAAATCGATTTGCTCACTGGAAAAGTGGCATCGTGTGAAGCGCTGTTAAGGTGGCGTCCTAAAGATGAGGATCAGGCTGTTCCACCCAATATCTTCATCCCCATCGCTGAGCGCAGTGAGTTAATTGTTCACATTGGAAATTGGGTGTTAGAAAAGGCGTGCAAACAGGCACAGTTATGGAAAGAGCAGGGCATTAATATTCGCGTTGATATCAATGTTTCAGGAAAAGAGTTAGAGCAGAATGCTTATTTCGAACGCCTAAGGGAGTGTCGAGAGCGGCACGGTTTAATGCCTAAAGATATTGGGTTAGAGCTTACCGAAAATGTGCTTATTAAGTCTGACAATACGATTTTAGAGAATTTGAGAGCGCAACGCGACCAGGGCGTTGAAATATCGATTGACGACTTTGGTACGGGTTATTCTTCGCTTAGTTATTTAAAACAGTTTCCCGTTAGCCACTTAAAAATAGATCGTTCATTTTTAAGAGGTGCACCGGAAAATGCCTACGATAGCGCGTTAATGGAGGCTATCGTGAATGTTGGTCACAAACTCGATTTAAACATTGTTGTTGAAGGCGTGGAAACTCAAAATCAATCGAACTACTGCAAGTCTCTTAACGTTGAATATGTGCAAGGCTTTCTGTATTCAAAACCCATTAGCTCTGACGCCATTGTAAAGCTGCTTAACGATCAGTAAATGCGGTTAAAAGGAGGTGTATATGAAAGAGATTTTCACTACACCGCCTTAGACGTTTCATTGAATCGACGCACAATTAAGTCGTATAAAGCGCGAGGTCTCACATAAAGCGTCAATACTTATTCTGACGTTCAATGCCTCAGACCAGCGAGCTTACACTTAGTACATTGTCCAAAGTGAGGGTTTAGAAAAGTAATAGCCTTGTTGGTGTTCAACGTCTAGTTTGCTCAGTGCAACAGACTCAGCCTCGTTTTCTACCATTTCCGCAATAACATGGATATTAAGGCCTTTCGCAATATTGATAAGGCTAGAGACAAATAACTGATTATCTTTATTGGTATGAATTCCCTGGGTTAGCCGTCCCGAAAGCTTAACGAATTGAGGCTGAATTGCCCTTAAACCCGCAAGCGAGGCAAAGTTATCGCCAAAGTGTTCTATGGTAATTCTACAGCCCAGCTGTATGAGTTGACGGCAAAAGTTTTCGGCTACTTCTCGATGATGAATAAGCGCTGCATCTTCGACTTCAAAAATAAGTCTTGGGCATAGCGTTTCCCGGGTTCGAAGCTCTTCAATTAACCATTGTCTAAACTCGCCGTTGGCAATTGAGGCGTTACTAATATTTATAGCAACCTGATGAGACGTTACCGTTAGTTTTTTAAACACGATGCCTGCTACCAACTTATCGACTTGAGGAATAAGGTCCAATCGCTCCGATGCGGGGATAAGTTGTGCCATGGGTATAACATCATTGGTGTCTTTGTCTTTAAATCGAGCAAACGTTTCGTAATATGCTGGTGCGTTTCGCTCTACATTCATCACGGGTTGAATGAGAATATCGGCATATTGCTGCGACACGATGTAATTGAGGCGCTCACGCCATTTTGTATTGCTATGAACCTGAGACACTTCTGAAGAAAACTGCCATCCTTTTTGCGTTTTCATTGCCGCCATCAACGCACTGTCAGCACTTTCCATTACCTGCTGTAACGACATTTGGCTAGAAAAACGTGTAACGCCCATCCACGTTGCTTTGCTTCCATCTCGAAGTGGCGTGGCGTTTGCAAACTGCTTCGACATATTTTCTAACATCAAATCCCGTTCGTCCCGCCCCATAATTTCACTTATCAAGGCGAAATCTCCGCCTGATAACCGAAATACAAAGCCACTTTTGCAATTGTGCTTCGCCTCATGCACAAGAAAGTCCGCGATAGATTTTACATAATTGTCACCAGCTAACATGCCCAACTTAGTATTTATAGTGGTAAGTTGAGCGAGCCTGATGAGAATAAGCTCTTTTTCCTGGAAATTAGACGTGTCAGACAACAGCGCGCGAGTGTGTCGCTCGAATGCACTGCGGTTCGACAACTTCGTCAATGTATCTTTATTGGCTTCTGTTTTGAATCGCTCAGATTGCTGAGCAATGTCATTAAATTTTGATGCTAACGACGTGGTTAGGGTGTTCACTGTGCTGGTAAGTTGGCGGTAATCTGTTGTAAACGCATTTACCTGCGAGGGGGTGAAGTCGTGTCTATTGATCTCATTAAGCTTCTTAATGGTGTTTGCAATGGGGCGCCTAGCAAATTTGGTTACCGTGACGATATATAGCGCGAGGGCGAAAAATAGCCCACAAAAGATAACGGCATTTTTGATGAGAATAGCGGTGATTTCAGTGTAGATATAAGACGTGTCAGACGTAACTAACAAATAACCATCATTATTTGAAAAAGGAATTTTCTTGTTAACGGCAGGCGCGGAGTCCAGCTGTAAGTACCAATTAGGAACAATAGTGTTAGGCGAGCGCTCGTACTTCGCAAACACATTTCCTTCGACATCAATGACTTTTGCTGCAGATAAAAACGGCTGCAATACCATTTGACGAAGCATTGCATCAATCACTGATTGCTTCGACTGAGAAGACATGGCAGAGGTTTGTAAGACGGTTGTTTCGTAACGCAGCCGTGCTTCTTCAGCTTCTTGCTCGATTGACACTGAAGTGCGAGATTTTATTTCGCTTAGCTCAATACTCGACAACACCGTAAATGCTAAAAGCATAAGGGCAAAAACGCCCAAATTAATTTGACTAGACAGCTTCATTGCTAGCAGTTAGCTCCTTTAACTGAGAAATTTATTATTCGCCTCAACCAATTCGAGTGCTATCACTTTGATTGAGGCTTTTGTTATACCCGCCAATAGTGCCTAAGCGGCGAATAATAAATGTACTGCAAAACATAGAGTTAAGCGAGCAATTAAAGCCCAGAATAATGAAGCAAGCGCTGTTTATTAGCTACTCACCTTTCGTCTAACCACCAGGTTTTGTTCGGAGCTTCGCCTGCACCCTTAACTGGAACAACTTCGCCAAAGATAGGAATACTGGTGGGAACACCCTTAGCACCAGCAAGGTCTGTGATTTTTATTAAAGGCTCATTCCAATTATGTAGTGCTAAATCAAAGGTACTGTTGTGCACGGGCATCATGACACTAGCTTGAATATCAATATGGGCTTGCAAGCTCTCTTCAGGCAGCATGTGAATGTCAGACCATAGCTCGTTGTACGCGCCGGTTTCAATCATCGATAAATCAAACGGACCGTACTTTTCACCAATAGCTTTAAATCCGTCAAAATAGCCCGAGTCACCGCTGTAAAAGATATTGGTATTTGCAGACTTGATAACCCAACTTGCCCAAAGAGTTTCGTCTCTATCAAATAAACCTCGTCCTGAGAAATGCTGAGACGGTGTGGCCACTATTTCAATGTCGCTCACTTTTGTACTTTGCCACCAATTTAGCTCAACAACTTTATTTGCATCCACACCCCAGTCACGTAAATGATTGCCAACTTTTAGCGGTGTAATAAACACGTCGACTTTGTTTTTTAGTATTTCAATACTGCCTTTATCTAAATGGTCGTAATGGTCATGACTTATGATAACGGCATCTAATTTAGGCAAGTTTTCCAGTGAAATTGGCGCTTGGTGGAAACGCTTGGGCCCCATCCATTGGACGGGAGAAGCACGTTCACTAAAGACCGGATCGATCAAGATATAACGTTTGGCAAGTTTCAATAGGGTAGTAGAGTGGCCCAGCTTTATCACGCTGTCTTCTGCAACTGCGTCAAGCATTTGTGGTGTAAGTGCCGACACGGGTATGTCAAACGTTGGCGTTGCAGCATCTCTATTGTCACGAAAATACGCTTTGGTGACTTTCCACATGTCTCGCCACGTCGTTTTATATTCAATATGAGTATTAGTGAATTTTTCAGGTTGCGGCGCGCTTGCAGCAAGGGTGTTTGAAGAACCACAGAAAGATGTCATAAATAAAACTCCAACAAGAAAGCGTGTGCGATTAAAAACGGGCATGCTCTCACCTTAAATAAAAAAGTATACTGCACAGTGTAGTTTACCCATAATAAACTAATTTTGTTAAAAGTAAACTGGTGGGTGTAGTTTTTGTTGAGAAGGATAGATTGCAGCTAAGCGATAGTATGCAGCCAGCATGAGTAGACTCTCCTCATGCTGGCTGTTAACAATATTAGGTCCGCACCGTTTTTGCGCTACCTACACGAACTAGCGCACAACTAATTGAATTTGTAGTGCGTACTTTTTATTCTGACTTTATACCGTGGAACGTACAGTGCAGCACAGGCAATATAAGCAGTGTAAGTACGGTGGCAACGGTCAGACCAAATACAATAACAACTGCCATTGACGCGAAGAACGCATCAGAAAACAGCGGGATCATACCCAGTATGGTGGTGATGGCTGCCATTGAAACGGGACGTACACGAGATACTGACGCGGCTACTACGGCATCGAATGCGCCACTGTTACCCTTTGCCTGTACGTTTATTTCTTCCATTAATACGATCCCGTTTTTAAGCACCATACCAATAAGGCTTAAGCTGCCGAGCAGCGCCATGAACGTAAAGGGTGCATCAACTAGCACCAACCCGCCAATAATGCCGATAGTGGTGAGTGGAATTACGCCCCATATCGCTAACGCCTGACGAAGCTTGCCAAACAGCAAAACGGTGATAATGAACATACCTAATATACCAATAGGCATACTTGCAAATAGGGCGCTTTGTGCGTCTGTTGAGGTCTCATATTCGCCGCCCCATTCAATGTGGTAGCCATCAGGCAGTTTAAGCTCTTCTACAAGAGGGCGAACTTTAGCTTGCACACTCGCGGCCGTCTCACCGGATAAAGGCATGGGCTCTGCATAAACCGCTAGCATCCGCACCCGGTTGCGGCGTTTGATGATAGGGTTATCAAGCGATACATCCACATTGCTGATAACATCAGCCATGCTTATATATTTACCTTGTTCTTGGCTCCATACGTTGAGTGAGGCGAGGTTATCTATGTCATAGCGCTGGTTTGGATCGTTGCGCATGACAATAGGTATTAAATCGCTACCTTCGCGGTAAAGGCCCACAGTTTCACCTTCATTGTTCAGTAAAAATGCGGTGTGAACGGCATCTCGCGTTACGCCGATACGCCTGGCTTGTTCTTCCAGAAACACAGGTTCAACAAATGGGACTTTGTTGCTCCACGACAAGCGAACGCTGTCCATGGTTTTCTCTTCTTGAAATATCGCTTCAATGTCGCTGCTTATCTCACGTAAAACTTCAGGCTCTGGTCCGTAGATCCTCGCTTCAATTGCCGCTTTTGCAGAAGGGCCTACTTGAAGTGCTTTTACCTTGTATTGCACATTAGGGAAGTCTTCTCGCACCAGTTCGATAATTTCTCGCATACGAGCATCACGAGACTCAACCGTATCAGTTTCAACGATAAGCTGACCATAACTGGCGTATCTGTCTTCTGGCGCATAGGTGAGGGTAAGGCGCTGTGCTCCACCGCCAATAACGCTTGTTACGTTGGCGATATTCTCCATGCCTAACACGTTGTCTTCTAAGCGACGAATAGACTGTTCGGTGGTTAAGATGTCGCTACCTTCAGGCAACCACAAATCAACGAAAAACAGCGGAGTGGATGAATCTGGGAAAAATGCATTTTTTACGAATTTACCTGACGCCATGCTGCCTACTAATGCAACAAGTACCAGTACAATTGTCACGTAACGATGATTGATAGCAGCAGTAAGCACACGCTTGTATACCGTAAAAATAATGCCCTTATATGGGTCGTCATCTTCGTCATTAGCACCGCGCTCTTTTTCAGTTTTAAACAGTAAGTCGAAAAAGAAGGGGGTAATGGTAAGTGCGGTGATCCAACTTAAGAATAGCGAAAAGCACAGTACCCAGAAGAGGGAGCCGACGAATTCACCTGTGGCATCTGGCGATAGACCAATGGGCGCAAAAGCGGTGATGGCAATCACAGTCGCGCCAAGCAGCGGCAACCCATTTTGCGACACCACGTCTTTTGCCGCCTGAAGCTTGGTTTGTCCTTTTCTCACACCAATCAACATGCCTTCGGTTACAACGATGGCGTTGTCGACCAACATGCCAAGAGCAATAATAAGCGCACCCAAAGAGATTTTTTGCAACTCAATGCCTTTTACCGACATCAATATAAAAGTGCCAAGAATGGTAAGTACAAGAATGAGCCCCATCAGAACGCCGCTGCGCCAGCCCATGAAAAGTAGCAGCACGAAAATAACGATGGCCACGGCTTCAACAAGGTTGATAAGAAAGCCAGTTACAGAATCGTCGACCACTGTGGGCTGGTTGTAAACGGTATCCAGCGTCATACCTAGGGGCATACGCTGCTCTAGCTCGGCAATTTTGCTATCAAGTCGTTTACCTACATCAACTACATTTACCGCCGACGCGAACGACACACCAATTGACAGAGCCGGCGTGCCAGAACTGTGATAAAGGATTGAAGGGGTATCGTTAAGCTTGCGCTCAATAGTCGCAATATCTGTTAAGCGAATAAGGCCGCTTGCAGGTGAGCCAATTACCACCTGACCTAACGCCTCTAGGTTATCAAATTCGCCAGTGGGCTGTATGGACAGTCGCTTGCCCTGAACCTTAATCGAACCCGCGTTGCCCACTACATTTTGCGCGGTTAAAAGGCCAGCAATGGATTCTGCAGAAACATTTAGAGTTTTCATTTTATCGTGATCTAACGACACAATAATCTGTTCATTAACGGTACCAGCAATCGACACCTTTTTTACACCGTCAACAAGCTGAATCTCTCGCTGCATTAAATCTGCAAAGTCTTCCATTTGCTTAAGGGAGTAGTCTTCGCTTTTAAGGGTAAGCAGCAGGCCAAAAACGTCACCAAAGTCATCATTCACAATAGAGGTGCTGGTGCCAGGTGGCAGTGATGCTTGTGCATCGCCCACTTTACGGCGTAAGTTGTCCCAGTATTGCTCTAGGTCCTTGGCCTGGACACTGCTTTTAAGCTCAACAGTAATTTGCGATAGCCCAACCATGTTTACTGAGCTGATTCGTTTCACGTTGGGTATACGCTGAATCGCCTTTTCAAGCTGCAGCGTAACTTCTTCCTCAACTTGCTCAGGCGTTGCACCTGGGTATTGAGTAATAACCAGAGCATTTCTAATGGTGAATTCGGGAAACTCTAGCTGACCTAAGCCAAGAAAAGTCACAATGCCGCCAACACCCAAGATGATGGCGACCATCCAGCTAATTACTTTTTGACGAAAAAAATACTCGACCATGGCTTATAGGCCCCCTTCTTTCGTCCACTCCGTAACAGCTTGGCCTTCTTTTACAAGATGAGCTCCAGCAGCAACGATTTTATCATCGTCGTTTAGCGGGCCTTCAACTAACAGACCGTTGGAAATACCGCGCGTAATCAACACATCTACTGCTTCTACGGTGCCCTTCGTCGCGTCGCTATCACTAGGCTTAAAACGCCATACAATCGCTTTGTCTGGATCTGCATTGTCGGTAACCACCGCACCAAAAGGTACTAGCCAAAGCTTCGCGTTAGACTCAATAAGTTTCGACATATCAAGTAATACGGTGGCGCTCATGCCCGCTAGAACATTGATGTCGTCTGGTTCTGGCAGAGTAATTGTTACCTCATAGCTAAGCTCGCCTTGTCGCGTGGTGCTTTCGTGATCCTTATACATGGCCGCGTAACGCTTGTCTGGCATACCTGAAAAGCTCACCCATGCCATTTCAGATGTACGATTTTCACGGGCTCGTGAGCGATCAATCATACGCATTTTTTGCTCAGGCAATTGAAACGTAACGTCGATTGCACCCGGCATATGAAGCTCGGCAATGGTTTGCTGCGGTACAATGACTTGGTAATTTTCAACAGGAACAGACGCAATAAGCCCCGCAAACGGTGCGCGAAGCTCCGTATAGCTTAGCTGGTCCTGTGCGTTGGTCAGACTGGCTTTAGCGGCTAAAAAATTGGCTTTCGCTTCATCAAAAGTAGAGCGGCTTACCGCGCCTTTTTCAACGGAAGCCTCCATGCGTTCAAACATCGCCGATGACACGTCAAACTGAGACTGGGCGGTGGCTAACTGTGCTTTCGCGTCTCTATCATCAAGTCTAGCGATAAGTTGGTTCTCTTTAACTTCCTCGCCCGCTTTTACTTTGAGTTCTTGGAGTTTGCCGCCAATGCGAAACGAAAGGTTTGAATACTCAGCCGCTTCCACTTGCCCCGGGAATTTAGCGATGGTTTCGTCTGAGTGCTGCACTTTATAAAGCGTTACCGGTGTTGATGAGACTGCTTTGGGAGGCGTGGGGGCTTCTTCACACGCACTTAATCCAGCGAGTGCAGTAAATACCATCACAGTGCACAGGGCTAAGCTGTGAAAGAGACTTTTTTCAGACAACATGGTAACTCTCCATTTAAATAGACCACTTTTTATTCCCACTAAGGCAATGGGTTATCTTGTACAAGGCGCGTGTTAACTTCTGAACGTGAAAGATAAAAAGCCAATATACGACAAGTTTGATATACATACAGGTTATAGCGTTTTTTTCCCTTTTCGATCAGCTTTTTGTTTATTTTTACAAGGCGATAGTATGCTACCGCCCATAAATATTCGTGGGTGTCCGGTCACTATCAGACAATTACCCTCTCGAAATACCGCCGGCTAGTTCGCAATTCACCCTAATCAGGTTTCTCATCGGGCGCGAGGTTTTCAGCATAGCCTTTCGGTGGTGGCGTCCAGCCACGCATTTTCGAATGCTTGTCGTGTAAATCTGCTTTTAGCGCATTTTCGATTAGCGACTCAAGTTCAATAAAGAGTTTCAGATAATTATTGTCTACTCGTTCTCCGCTGGCCTCATCCGCCCACGCGTGATACAGCACATCGTTTTGCTGAGCCTCAATATTTTTATACGCCATTTTTTGCCGTTCAACTTGGAAAGGGTGAATATTGAGTGAGCGAAGTGCCTCTGCGCCCATCTCAAGAGCGCTGTGGTACGTTTCAGATACCACAAAATCTGCGCCCAACTGGCGCAAGCGATACCCATGACCGCGGTCAAAGGCACGCGCAAGCACTTTAATGTTAGGAAATGCGTGCTTGGCGTATTTCACCATTTCGGCAGCGGTTTCTTTATCGTCTATAGCAATAACTAATAACGAAGCTTCATGGGCGCCAGCAGTATGCAAAATGTCTGGTTTGGATGCATCGCCAAAATAGGCTTTGGTGCCAATCCGTCTGATAAGGTCTATTTGCTCAGAGCGAATATCAAGCACAACGGTATTTACATCGTTGGCCACTAAAAGACGGTTAATGATTTGTCCAAAGCGCCCAATTCCAGCAATCACGACTGTGCCTTTCTCGTCAATCTCATCTTCATCTCGCTGTGATTTCGCGTTTTTGTAGCGAGGAATGATGGCCTTGTCGAAAAGAATGAAAAGTCCTGGCGTTAGGAACATTGAAATGGCAACAACAAGCGAGAGAACAGAAATAATGTCGCTGGGAAGCACATAGTTTTGCGAGGCAAAACTTAATAGCACAAAGCCAAATTCACCCGCCTGAGCAAGACTTAGTGTGAACAGCCATTTGTTAGTGCCTTTTATTTTAAAAATTAAGGCGATGATAAACAGCACAATGGCTTTCACAAGCATAACAGCTACGGTTAGCCCTGCTATTAGCATTGGGCTCTCACTAAGTACAGAGAAGTTAATGCCTGCGCCTACCGTTATAAAAAAAGAGGCCTAACAATAAGCCTTTAAACGGCTCGATATTAGCTTCAAGTTCATGCCTGAATTCACTGTTTGCCAAAACTACACCAGCCAAGAATGCACCAAGGGCGGGAGAGAGACCTACAAGTCCCATTAGTGCTGCAATTCCTATAATGAGCATGAGCGCAGTGGCGGTAAAAATTTCCCGTAAACCCGACGCAGCAACAAACTTAAATAAGGGGCGACTTAAGTAGTGTCCTCCGATGGTCAAAAAGGCAATTGAGCTAATGATTACAAGACCTGAAGCCCAAGGGGCAAGCCCGTCAACTAAATTAAAGCTATCGTGTGACCCTGTATCGCCGCCATGTGCATTTCCTGCTTCGACCAGTTCGGGTATGGCAAGAAGAGGGATAAGCGCAAGCATTGGAATAACCGCGATATCTTGAAACAACAAAACGGAAAAAGCGCTTTTGCCTCCTTCCGTTTTTTGCAGCCCTTTTTCCTGCAACGTTTGTAAAACAATGGCAGTCGAAGAAAGGGCGAATATAAGGCCTATTGTAAGGGCAATGCTAAAAGGCTGATCAAGCAATATGGCTACGCCTGTGATAAGGGCGGTGGTTAACGCTAACTGAAGGCCGCCCAATCCCATTAGTTTTGACTTCATCGCCCACAGCGAGCGAGGCTCTAGTTCTAGTCCAACCAAAAACAGCATCATGACTACACCGAATTCAGCAAAATGTTGAATGGCAACAGTTTCGTCACCAACAAGGCCGAATATGGGGCCAATCACTAGCCCTGCTATTAAATAGCCTAGTACAGACCCTAATCCAAGACGCTTCGCAATGGGCACTGCAATTACGGCGGCGACCAGATAGATAAATGCATATAGAAAATAGCCAGTCACATTAATCTCCTTGAGGTGTACAAAGGTCTGCGAGATTCTCGATGTGCTTTGCTTTTTCTAGATTCAGGGTGTTAGTGGTCAATTTGTTTAGCAAGGTTGTCCACTTACCTCTATGTTCAGCAACGCGATGCTCTTCTTGCGCAGTACGAGAGCCAAAGATCGCAAAAGGAGCGATGTAGGTCATGTGCGTGATCTGAGCCATTTGCTCTAAAGGCTGGAGCAGTTGCCTGATGGTGTAATGATTAAAGCCATCAGTTTGATAGGCTTCTTCCTTACCGCCTGCACTTAATGCGCAAAGAAATAATTTATCTTTAAGTGCAGTGCCTTCATGCCCATAGGCAAAACCATATTCCAACACTAAATCTTGCCATTCTTTTAAGATTGAAGGTGTGGAATACCAGTAAAGTGGAAACAGAAAAACAACGACATCGTGATCGATTAAACGCTGCTGCTCCCGTTCAATATCAATATTGAAATCTGGATACTCTGCATACAAGTCAACAGCAGTAACGTGTTTATTCATTTTTGCTTCGTGAAAAAGCGGCACATTTACTTCTGAACGGGTTTGCGCGGGGTGGGCAAAGAGAACCAGTACTTTCTTACTTTTCTTAGTGCTCTCTACATTGCTTTCAATGATGTTCTCGTCAGTCATACATTTCTACTCAGTGCTACAGCCAGCTCTCGTTGGGCTATAAGGAGCCGTTGATTTTTGATGTGCAAAACACGGCAAAGGTCAAAAGACCCTAGGTTATTCATTAATTCAATCTGTACGTTTAGAGCAAATAAGAATGTGTTTTTCCTCAAAGTTATAAGGTTACTAATATTTATTAGGTTGAAAAAAGTAACCTGATTACCATTATGTACTCACGTATAAAAACAGCTTCTAATAGAAGCGTAGACGGAACACTATTTTTAACTTTTGATTAGGGCCTGTTGACCTTTGATGTACAGCAAAGGTCAGCAGGCCCTAGGACAGTATAAACATGAAAACACCAGTAAAAACACTCGCACTTGCATTATCTTTACTTTCTCCCCTTGTTTCTCTTTCTACTCAAGCCCTGCCGCAAGGAAGTGAGCTTAAAGCTGGGGCTGCGGTATGGAACTTGTTTGATGACGCAGACCGTTACGCATTGCATGTGGCTTATGTTCACAAACCGCTCGAATCATTTTACGGAATTCGACCAACAGTTCTCTTGGTAAACGCAGATCAAGGCCAACACTATTTCGCTGCGGGGTTGGCAAAAGACGTCTACAAATACAATGACTTTTCAGTACGCGTTGCCTTTCACGCGGGCATTGTTGATGAATCTGAAAATTTAGGCGACACCATTGAATTCTATTCATCACTTTCCGGACTCTACAATTTTTCTGAATCATTTTCACTAGAAGCTGAAATTGGCCACATTTCTAACGGCGGGCTAGGGGACACGAACCCTGGTTCAGAATCGTTTGTATTAAGTGCTCACTACCATTTCTAATCTCGCCTAAACAAGTTGTGCCTAGTTCGTTCGTTAAACAGCCCGCTTAAAACGCGGGCTGTTCATTTTTGGCAAAGACTTTTTTAACTTAACTTTCTGTCGGGCAAGGTGCGCCGCCGTTAATCCAAACCGACATTGCCTTAGCAAACTGTGCATGTGTCCCAGGAGCAGGTGTTCTGCCTGGGCCGGGGTTCCATGCCCATCTCACTAATGGATCATCACTGACATGATGCTCAAATTCTTTTTTAAACGTTTTCATGTCATCTCTTCCCCCACGTTGAGCAAGAAAAGAGTTCAAACGCGGGTTTAACCAATTGTTGCATAATTTTGAGGGTGTCATGTCGCTGCCAATAATCATGGTAGGAGGCGGCATGTGCCACACGAAACCTGGCATAAGGTCGTTTGCTGCACCAGGCGGCCTGCCGGGTTCACGCGCATTTTCATCTTGGTGACATCCGCGGCAGTTTACGGGGTGCGTTTCGCCAACCTGAACAAACTTTCCATCTTGCACCGCCATTTTCAAGTTGTTCAAAGAGGTAATGTTCATAGGGTGGGGAACGCTGTTGTCGCCCACTGTCGGTCGGTGAGCGCCATCTTCAATAACACCATGACAGTTCACACACCGTGGATGTGTTGCTACATCGAACAAGTAGTTAAATGCTGTCGTTGGGTTAGGAACTTGCTGATAAGCTTCAAAAGCAGGCGTTGAGTTAGCTGCTTTTGAAGCGCTAGCGGTCAAATTACTATGGTCGCTATCGTCACTTTTATTTGCAATACACCCACTCAGGACGAATGATGAGAGAGCACCAATTAATAGGACTGTTATCATTTTCATCATACTGCCCTTATGCTTTTAATGCTGCGGTAACGTGTTGAGCAAGCATGGGCAAATGACGTAGCCGTACACCAATAGCTTGGTACACGGCATTGCCGATAGCCGGCGCGACACCAATAACGCCTGGTTCACCCAGTCCTACTGGAAACTCCTCACTTTCAACAAGTTCAATATCCATCTCTGGGACATCGTTCATACGTAGAGGAAGGTAGGTATGTAAGTTTGTTTTTGAAACCTGACCGTTTTTCACTTCGTTATGTTCAAACAGTGCCAAGCTCAGTCCCCACAGCAGTGAACCTTCAAGCTGTGCCATCGCGCCATCTGGATGAATAACAATACCAGCATCAGACACAACCCATAACTTCTTAACCGTTATCTTTCCAGTGCGCTTATTAACGTGAACATGGGCTGCAGTCGCGAGCCAAGCTGGCATAGTGCGTTCTTGTCCCGCACTTACGCTATAGCCAATGCCTTCATCAGCACCAAGTTCAACACTCGCAGTCTTTTTCTTAAGAATTTCAAGCGTATTGGCAAGTCGAGTGGCACCGCCGACACTTTCAGGCGCTTTGCCCCCTTGTTTACCTTTACCGTCTAACAGTGCAAGTCTGAAGTCGACGGGGTCTTTGTTCGCTTTCATTGCCACTTCGTCAATAAATGATTCTAAGCCCCATACAATCCAACCTTGGCCTACCGAACGCAGCCAACCTGGCGTAAACGTATCTTGCGCTACCTTATTGTTAACCGCGCGTGCGCGATGGTGAGACATGGTGTACCAGTGGTCGGCACCAGATGCCGAAAACATATCGACTTTTCCTTCGCCACTTACTCCTGGTGCTAGAAATCCTGGTGCCATTTTTAGTGTTGGCCAGCCTGCCGCTAGCGCATGCTCCATGCCTAAAAACTGATTATTTTCATCGAACGACGCATTAAACAGTGAAGTAGAGGCAGAGCGGGGTTGATCAAATAATGTATCATCCGGGCGCATGAACACCAGTTTGACTGGCTGGCCAGCAGCTTTAGCTGTAAGCAAAGCTGGAACAACCCAATCACCAAAAAGGCGTCGCCCAAAGCCACCGCCAAGATAATACTGGTGAAGGACCATATCACTTTCTGGCACTTCTGCGGCTTTAGCTACAGTAGGAAGTGTTAGGCTCTGCCACTGGTTACCCGTATGAATATGCCATTTACCGCCTTTAAATTCAGCAATGGCGTTAAGTGGTTCTAGCTGGAAATGATTGGCAGTCGCTGTGGTGTATAAAGCCTCAATGGTTTGTGCTGCTTTTGTTTGCGCCAGCTCTATATTTCCTTCGTCTACAAAAACGGTGCCTTCCTTACGGTCGCGCACAATTCTTTCGCCTTCTTTTTGTATATCGGCTTCAGAAACATTAGCGGTTTTACCGGCGTTATAGCCGACTTTCACCATATCAACGGCTTTAATCGCAGTAGGGTAGTCTGTAGCCAATACAGTGACCCAGCCTTCGATGGTACCGCTCGGATCGGTAAGCACTTTATAACCTTTATATCCCGGTAGACTCTTAGCCTTACTGTCGTCGACATTTGTTACTGTACTGCCATAACGAGTCGGAGGCAGAATGGGGCGTGCATAAAGCATGTTTTCCACTTCAACATCAATACCGTATACCGCAGTACCGTTAGTTTTAGGCGGAATGTCGAGAGCCTTGTAGTCTGCATTAACGCCAATAAGGTGGCGTTTTTTTCCCGGCTTAATCGGCAGTTCCGCAAGCTCATCTGCACTGAATGTTTTGTCTACTTTGCCATTCGCTACGATATCGCCATAGCTAATTTTCTTGTTACCTGAGATAACAAAGCCTTTTTCTGCTTTACAACTATCGCCAGGCACGCCAAGTAGCTTCGCACCTGCATCAATTAACACCATGCGGCCAGCGGCGCCCGCCTGAGACATGGGCTTGTAGGTATGGAAAATTGACCAAGAGCCGCCTGTTACCATGTAGCCCCATTTCGGGTCTGTATCAACGTGCACTATAGACACTTTCTCCCAGTCGCACTCAAGCTCATCAGCCAAGATTCTAGCGATTGGCGTGCCGATATGCTGACCCATTTCCGCTTTGGCTATGTTGACGGTAACGTTGCCATCTGTATCCATTTCAAACCAAATATTTGGAGAAAACTTTTTGGTTTCAATACTTTCTTTTGCCGACAGCAGGGATGGAACAACGGCAGCACCAAATGCCATGAATAAAGACGTTTTCACTGATCCAACCATGAAAGAACGGCGAGATAAGTTGATCATGTCTTTCTTTTCTTGAGAGATATTTTTCATGCTCATGCGCTTTCCCCTTCTGATGAAGCGGTTGGATCAAAGTATTGAACGGAAGACGTTGCAGCGCGCTTAATCGCCTTTTTTATGCGCGCGTAAGCCATACAGCGACAATAATTTGTGCTCATGTGATTAACGATATCTTGGTCGCTCGGGTTTGGATTTCTGTCTAGCAATGTCGCCGCCTGCATGATTTGGCCAGACTGGCAATAGCCACACTGAGGAACCTGCTCTTCTACCCAAGCAGATTGCAGCGGATGCGCGTTGTTGAAGCTTTCAATAGTGTTTACGTTCTTATCTTTAGCTAACGAAACGGGATAGGAGCAAGAGCGAATAGCGTTACCATCAATATGTACCGTGCATGCGCCACACATCGCTACACCGCACCCAAACTTGGTACCTTTTAGTCCAAATTCATCGCGTATTACCCAAACGAGAGGCGTATCTGATGCAGCATCTGTCTGCACTCTTTTTCCATTTAACGTAAATTCAATCATGGTTTGTGTCACCGTGAAGTTAATGTTTAATATGCTCTCGCCAAGGCGCTGTACTTGGTTTGAACGGTCTGTTTTGCCTGTTTTAATTGGTATTATTAAAATCTGGCCGCGTTGGCTCTCCCTTTAATAACCGCTCACTCCATAGACGCCCGAATGAACCTTTCGAATTGGAGTTAGACTAATTAACTAAAGGTATACTAGAGGCCAAACTTGCTTATGTGGTCTATTTTAGTTACCTTGTTCAAACAAACAATTAGTATACTTTTAGTAACTAGGTGGCTTTTTTAGGAAAATAGATGGAAAGTGAAATAAAAACAGACGCTAAGGGTAGAAAAACCGTTCTAAATACTTGTACAGAGCCTTGTGCTATAGAGCGTGGAATGCGCCTAATTGGTGGAAAGTGGACGGGTTCTATTATTTATCATCTCAAAGATGAGCCTGTTAGATTTAACGACCTGTGTAGAATGCTGGGCGGCGCCAGCCGGAAGATGGTCGATCAGCGCCTTAAAGAGCTGGAAAACAACGGCATGGTCATTCGCAACGTTATCGACTCTCGTCCAATTGCGGTTGCTTATAGTCTCACCGAGTTTGGGCGCTCAGCGCTAGATATTCTTGAACAGCTAAGAGTCTGGTCTGAAAACCACACGAATGATTAAATACCGCTAGCGGTGAGTATTTATCTCACCGCATTTGCTTTATAAAGAGCTAGACCGACACTAGCGGTAATCGAAGTACTTTTTCAACAAGCTCTCCGGCTTTTTCTTGGAAACCAACAAAGTGTTCAGTAGCTTCATGAGCATCAAGGGCATCCTGAGATTGCCATTTCTCCGTAATAACAAACACACCCTCTTCACTTGCATGTAGGTCATACATCACTGCGCCGACTTCTTCTCGGCTTGATTTAACCAAGGGTAACAATGCGTCTAAAAGTGCATCTTGTTGGTTTGGTTGAGAATAGATTACGACTGAAAACTCGATCATTTTACTGTCCTATTGAGAAAAAACGCTAACATAGGCAACTAACGGAGTAATGGTTAGCGTTTAAAGCTGACTAGCAACTTTTTTCAGGTGAAAAGCAATCTCCACCATTAAATGCCTTTTACCGCTATGTCGCAGTTAGACGCTATCTAAGCCTTTTTCTTAGATGCATTTTTTAGCGAATGAAAAAAGTTAATCTATAATGACTTATACTAAAGTATAAAAGGGTGCTCATTATCCTTTGAGTGCCACCTCTTGAGGCGACGGAATGCAATTACCGAACGGGGCGATGCCCTATGTTTGAAAAAACTTTTCACTTTTGTCCTGTTGGGCTCGCTCACGTAAGCGTGGATGGAAGCTTTATACGTGTAAATAAGCGACTGTGTGATTTTTTAGGATATTCTGATGAAGAACTAACGACGTTAACCTTTCAAGAATTAACTGCGCCAGATTATCTTGATGAAGATCTAAGTTACTTAGAGCGCCTGATGGCAGGTGATATCGATGACTATGCGATTGAAAAGCGATATGTAAGGCGCGATGGCGAGCAAGTTTGGGCGAAGTTAACAGTGTCTTTAGTAAGAGATCAGCGCGGCAACCCAGACTATTTTATTTCTATTGTGGAAGATATCGACGAGAAAAAGCGCATCCAGTCTGAGCTCTTTCAAGTTGATGCCTTGTTTAGCAAAATTGTTAGCGCATTTTCTGATAGAACGTTTATATGGGTGGCGACGCCAGACTTGTCTAAACTGCAATACGTTAACGATGGCTATTCAAACATATTCGGTCGCAACGAGTACGAACTTTACTGTAACCCTATGAGCTTTATTGATCATGTACATGAAGATGATAAAGCACGGGTGTTAAAACTGTTCAGTCAACGCCCTTTGCAGAATTGGGATATTCAATATCGTATATACGACTCGAAAGGCGAAGTGAAGTACCTTCACGATCGCGGAAGCTTGATATTTGACGACCGTGAAATGCAGTCGCTTATTTTAGGTACGGCCGACGATATAACAAGAGAGAAAACGCAGCAGCAAGCTCTGATGAGCGCCGTCACTAAATTAGAGCACCTGTCGAAAACCGACTCGCTCACTGGACTTGCCAATAGGAGAGAGATATTTAGCCAGTTAAGTGACGAAATTTCTCGTATGGATCGTGGCCAACAAACGTCAACGCTTGTTTATATAGACTTAAACAAATTCAAAGAAATTAACGATAAATACGGTCACAAGGTAGGAGACAAGGCGCTTGTTGAGTTCTCTGAAAGAATGAGTGGTTTGCTGCGTGATAGTGATAGATTCGGTCGTATTGGCGGAGATGAATTTGTGATCCTGCTCTATGGCACGGGTGAAAAGGAAACGGAAGCTTTTTTCAATAGGGTTGCCCAAAGCGACTTTGAAGTTAATGTAGATGGCAATAAGGTAGTACCAATTGGCTTCAGTGTGGGCTGGGTTGAGTGGAGCGAAGGGATTGAAACCGTGCAGGAGTGGCTAGATAAGGCCGATGAGGTAATGTACGGAAAAAAGCGTTATCAGCAAGTTTTAACCGCGATTGATAAAGCGATGTAGATAGCTATTTCTGAGACTCGATATCTACATCGCTTTCGCCATTTTATTGTTGTCTTTGAGCGAACCAGCGCGCTATTTCCTGACGCTCTTTGTCTGTCATTTTTGTCTTATTTAAAAATGGCATGTCTTTGGTCACAGTGGTTCTTCGAACCACTTGTGGCGCAAACCTTTCAATATCTTCCCATGTATCTAATATTACGCCTAAAGGTGCGACTTTAAAGATATCGTCGGTTGGCGTGCGCGAGTGGCAACCCACACAATGGGTTGTAATTAAGCTTACTACGCGCTCATTGCTTACTTCAGAACTCGCTTGGGCGACTGCATTATTAGCCGTTACTTTTTTACCTACTTCATCGACAAGGCTCACATCTTCATGTCCTTCATTCGATGTATGTGATGGCGACTGAGGCCATGACACCCATAGCGCTATTGCTAGCATAGCGACTGCGCCAGACACTAAAATACCTGGTTTAGTGATGCCCACATGACGCAAGTTAAAGAAATGACGTATCCAAGCGGCAGCGGCCATTATCGCAATGAGTACCAGCCAATTTTGCGGGTGTTGATACGTCATGGGGTAATGATTTGAAATCATGATAAACAGCAGAGGCAGCGTAAAGTAGTTATTGTGTACCGAACGCAATTTAGCACTCGCACCCCAAGTAGGATCAATATCTTTCTTATCGGCTACAGCTGCTACCATTTTGCGCTGGTTCGGCATGATGTTGAAAAAGACATTCCCTGCCATGATAGTGCCAATAAGCGCACCAACGTGAATATAGGCACCGCGACCGCTAAACCACTGGGTAGACAGGTAGCTGACAATACAAACAAGCGCGACTAATCCAATACCGAAGGCAAGTGGATATTTTGCCAATGGGCTGCGACACGCAAATTCGTATAAGGCTAGTCCGCCAAAGATTAACCCTAAACCTAAAGATATTGCCGTGGTCGGTGACATGGCGTTTACCGAAGGGTCGATAAGATAAGCGCTAGCACCAAAGTAATAAACAATTATGAGTAGTGCGAAACCCGATAACCACGTGGTATAGGCTTCCCATTTAAACCAGTGTAGCGTTTCTGGCATTTTCTCTGGGCCATAGGCGTATTTTGCGACCTCATAAAAGCCGCCACCGTGAATAGCCCATAAGTCGCCTTTGATACCTTTATCCTGCTTCCATTTAGGTGGCGTGCGTAGATTGTTATCCAACCAAATGAAGTAAAACGACGCGCCAATCCACGCTACACCCGCTACAACGTGGAACCAACGTACAAATAAACTTATCCAATCTAGCCACGGCATTATTGTTCTCCTTATTTAGGGCCCAAAGGCCCTACAGCAGCCTGTTATTAATGATGTTCTTTTTTATAGCGGCAGGTGCCGCTTATCCACGTTTGGTCGATAGCGCGGTCATCACCTAAAATACTCAAGGCAAAAAACACATCGTCAAAGTCCGCGTCTTCTTTTATTCTCAATTGTGTCAATTCGTCAAACCTAGGCTCAACAACGATAAAGTCAGCGGTGGTGCCTGGGTTTAAGTTGCCTATTTCATGATCAAGCGCATGAGCTACGGCCGCGCCTTGGGTCATAAGATAAAAGCCTTCTAACGGGCTGATGGGCTCGCTGCGCAATTGACTAACCTTGTATGCATCGCCGTAGGTTTTAAACATGTTAAACGTAGTGCCTGCACCCACATCGGTGGCCATGGCCACATGGACCTTGTTAGCACGCGCTGCGGTCATATCAAAAAGGCCACTTCCTAAAAACAGGTTAGATGTCGGACAGAAGGCCACCGTAGCGCCGCTTTCGCCTAAGCGTGCCCATTCGTTAGGCGTAAGGTGAATGCCATGGCCAAACACCGCACGTTCACGCACAAGGCTGTAGGTGTCATATACATCTAAATAGCCGTCCGCTTTAGGGAATAAGCTCTTCACCCATGCAATCTCGTCTAAGTTCTCAGACAAGTGTGTTTGAATGAAAACGTCGGGATACTGCTTGGCAAGTTCCCCTAATGCAGCAAGCTGCGCTTCAGTACTGGTTGGCGCAAAACGGGGCGTTAGCGCATAGCGGTTGCGGCCCTTGTTATGCCAAGCTTCGATTAATTCTGCACTGTCAGCTTGTGCTGTGTCGGCGCAGTCATTAAGCGCACTAGGGCAATTCCTGTCCATACATACTTTACCGGCCACAATTGCCATATCAATTTCGCTTGCTGCACTAAATAATGCGTGGCTACTGCTTTTATGAACCGTAGTAAAAACAAAACCTGTGGTAGTACCGTTCTTTAGCAATTGGCGTAAAAATACATTAGCAATGGTTTTAGCGTGTTCACTGTCAGCAAACTGCATTTCTGTGGGAAACGTATAGTTTTCAAGCCAGCTCAACAGCTGCTCGCCATAATGAGCTATGCTCTGTGTTTGCGGATAATGCAGGTGGCTGTCTATTAAACCTGGCAAAATCCACTTGCCTGAAAAATCTGTCACAGTGGCAGCCGGGTAGCGCTTTGCTATCTCTTCAAATGTGCCAATGTCTTTTATTTCTTTATTGTCTACTAACAAACCACCGTCTTTGAATATAGCGATGTCATTATCGAACTGTGTAGTTTGGTTAGGAAAGTGCGCAATGCTTGCACGAAAAAGCTGCATGTTTGTTAGCTGCCCCTGTAGCTGCTGAAACCGAATGGAGAGATTAGAAGTGGCACATGATAATGACCGCCATTCTCATCAAGTTCAAATGTAATATCAATGTGTGGGTAGAAACTTTTGCCATGCGTTTCTACAAGGTAAGGCTTGCAGTGAAAGCGCAGGGTATAAACGCCTGCGGCAAAACCGTCTTCAACGCCCCAGTTGTTAAAACGCCCGTCATTATCCGTTTCACCCGAAAGGGTGCTACCGTCAGGTAGTGTAAGTGTAAGGGCAATGCCTTGTGCTGGCTTACCTAATGTAGTGTCGAGTACGTGGCTAGAAAGCGTATTCATACTGTTTTCCTTAAAAACTATTCAATGCGTATTGACCATATTTTTGAAAATTCGGGGGTTAATCCAGCGCTTTGTTAATACGCAATAGGGTTATCTTTATTTGCTCTGCAGCAGCATTGGTAATCTCTTGCTGTGTGGTATTAGGTAGCCTAGCTTGTAATGCTTCTAACATAGTCTGCGCAGAAAGACCGGTGGCACAAATAATAAAGATAAACCCGTGCTTGTCTAAATAGGCGTGATTGGCTTCTTTTAACTGGCGTAAAACGGCCTCGGACGCGCTGGCTGTACCCGACTGCTCGCCCGCAGCAATGGCTTTGGTATTTGCAAACTTTTTGCGCAACGAATCAACGTCGCCAATCATGGGGTGTGCCGTAAAAGCTTCAAGGTAGTCGTCATCACTGCATTTGGCCCACGCGCTCTTCGCTTGATTAACAAGAGCATTCTTGTCGCTGTAGGGGCGTGCTTTTACCATTTGATAAACCCAGGTTTTCGCCGCGCAGCATTGCTCAAACCAAGAAGACGCCTCTTCAGCGCGTAGCGTATTTAATTCTTTAAGTGTCACTGGTGGTGTCCTTTTCTTTGTGAAAAGCTGTAACGGGTTTCTCACTGTATTTGTTACTGTTGCCTGCCGTTACTTCTTTTACATGAAGACGCTCGATAATTTGCGCAGATATAGAAACGGCAACTTCAATTGGTTGCTTGCCAGGGATATCTCGGTTACCTATTGGCGTAAATAGCCTTGCCAGCGCGTTGTCGTCAAACCCACGCTGAGTCAGCTTGGTAATAAAGCGCTTTGCTTTGGTGTCTGAACCAATTAACCCAACAAAGGGGAGGGAAGGTTGCTTTAACGCCTGCTCTGTAATGCGATAGTCCAATTGATGATCGTGGGTGAGTATAATCAGCCAACTGTTCTCATCAAGGTGTCTAACTTCGCTCTCTGGTGCTTCTTCCACGACTTTGTGCACGTTGGCTGGCAAAGACGATGGAAACAGTTCCTCGCGACTGTCTATCCACGAAATGCGTACAGGCAATTGAGCCAAAATAGGCACCAGTGCTTTTGCAACATGGCCAGCACCAAAAATGGCGATGTGCTGCTGATGAACGTTACACACGTCAAATAGCACCTTTACTGCGCCGCCGCAGCACTGTCCTAAAGAACTGCTTAACGGGTAGCTGTGAAGTTCAGTGCATGCTTCGCCCTTTGCAAGGTACTCTCGTGCGCGGGCAATGGCATCAAACTCAAGGTGCCCGCCGCCAATGGTATCGATGCTTTGTGAAGCGGTAACCACCATTTTACTCCCGGGTTCACGAGGTGTAGAGCCTGCAGTGCCAACCACAGTCACAAGCACATAGCCTTCATTACGCGCTTGGCATTCGGCTATTCCCTCATACCAGTTTGTTGCACGAAATGATTGGGGCGCGCGAGATGACTTTGCTGCAGTGAGTGTCATAAAACACCGCCTCGACTGGAAGAATGCTGCATAGCACTTAGTGCATTTAACACCCGTTCTGGTGTGGCTGGTGTATCTAGTTGCGGATCAACTGTGTAGCCAGATAGGCTAGATATGGCGTCTTTAAGGGCGCACCACACTGAAATAGCCAGCATAAATGGTGGCTCGCCAACCGCTTTTGAGTGGTAAATGCTGTCTTCAGCGTTCTTTCTACCAAACAGCTTCACATTAAACTCTTTTGGCGTATCGCCAATAGCTGGAATTTTATAGGTCGCCATATTTTCACTTATCAGCTTACCCGCTTCATTCCATTTAAGGTCTTCTGTGGTAAGCCAACCCATACCTTGAATAAACGCGCCTTCTATTTGGCCAATATCAATGGCAGGGTTAAGACTGTTGCCAACATCGTGGAGTACGTTAACTTTATCTACCGTATATTCACCGGTAAGTGTATCGACAGAGACTTCGCTCATTGAGACGCCATAGGCAAAATAGAAAAACGGACGGCCTTCACCGGTGTCGCGGTTATACTGTAATTTTGGGGTTTTGTAGAAACCGCTTGAAGACAAAGATACACGAGCAAAATACGCTTGCTGCACAAGCTCGGTAAAGGTAATTTTGTGCTCATCCAATACCACGTGCTCATTAATGAATAGCACGTCGCCAGCGCGGTCCTCTAGACCTAAGCTTTTGGCAAAGCACTCGGCCAAACGGGCTTTTAGCGTAATACATGCATTTTGTACGGCTTTTCCGTTTAAGTCAGTGCCGCTTGAAGCTGCTGTTGGTGAAGTGTTAGGTACTTTGTCAGTGCGTGTTGCAGTGACTTCAATCATATCCAAATCTAGTCCAAATTCATTGGCTGCAATTTGGCCTATTTTGGTGTGAAGCCCTTGGCCCATTTCAGTACCACCATGGTTCACCTGAATACTACCATCAGTATAAATGTGCACTAAAGCGCCAGCTTGGTTTAAATGCTTCGCGGTAAATGAAATGCCAAACTTAACAGGCGTTAGCGCTAAACCTTTCTTAATCACCGGGCTTTCGCGGTTAAACGCTGCAATAGCTTCACGGCGCTGCCAATACTGAGCGGTTTCTTCTAGCTCGGCAATCATATCGGGCAGAAGGTTATGTTCTACCTTCATTCCATAGGGAGTCAGACTACCCGTCGTGGGGCCGTATAAATTACGTTTTCTTACCGATAGGGGGTCGCTGCCAATAGCACGGGCAATTTTATCAATCATGGCTTCAGCCATAATCATACCTTGCGGTCCGCCAAAACCTCGATAAGCGGTATGCGATACCATATTGGTTTGCAATCTGTGGCCAACAATGTCGCTATCACCTAAGAAATAACCGTTGTCCGCATGGAACATGGCTCTATCGACAATGGCGTCAGATAAATCAGGCGAGTGCCCACAAATACCATTGATTGTCATGCGGGTGGCTTCAATTTTACCTGTCTCGTCAAAGGCCACGTCGAACTCGTTTTCGAACGGGTGACGTTTGCCAGTAACATGCATATCAGTGAAGCGTGGTAAGCGAAGCTTAACCGCACATTGATTGCGCGATGCCAGTAGAGCCGCTATACAGGCCCATTGCGCGGCTTGCGTTTCTTTTCCGCCAAAGCCGCCGCCCATACGTCGCATGTCTACCATTACACGGTGCAATTTTACATCGAGCACTTCGGCAACGAGTTTTTGTACCTCACTGGGATGTTGACTAGACGTATAGATTTTCATGCGATCTTCTTCATCAGGGATCGCAAGGCTCACTTGTCCTTCTAAGTACATATGTTCCTGTCCACCAATACTGAGCGTGCCATGTGCTTGGTGGATCGCTTTTTCAAATGTACTTTCAACGCGGTCAGTATGTTGGCCAAACCGATGTAAGGGACGCACAAACGTTTGCTGCTGGTGGGCAGCTTCGGCACTAAGTATAGGTTTGGCTTCACTCACCTCTACTTTCCCTTTTAGCGCAGCTTGTCGGGCAAGGTTTACCGAAGTGGCAAGCACGGCAAACACAGGCTGACCGAAGAATTTGATTTCGCCATTAGCAAGTAACGGATCGCCTTCGAACACAGGTCCAATATCTTTATGGCCAGGCACGTCGTCAATCGTAACCACATCTACAACGCCTTCACTTTGGCGAACAGTGTCAAGATTTATCGAGTTAATCGTACCTTTTGCGCATTGGCTTACACCAACTGCAGCATAAAGAGTGCCTTGAGGTTCAATAACATCGTCAACATAGTTTGCGCTGCCTTGTACTTGGCGTGTTGCGCTCTCGTGTTTTTTAGATACATGAACGACACTTTGCTTGTCGTTTTGTTGCAGTGGATTACGGGCATCAATTAACTTACGCATGCTGCACCACCCGTGTTTCAATTTGGTTTGCTGTTTGGTTCTCTAACCAGAAGCGATGCCACAGGTTAGCTAAAACAGTTTTACGGTATTGGGCTGTAGCGCGCACATCATCGATAGGTGAAAATGCATCGAATAAGACTTGTTTGCCCAACGTTAAACATTCGTTGCTAGCGAACTGCTTACCTTTCAAAACGTTTTCTAACGCATTGCAGGTTGACGGAACTGCTGCTACACCACCAAAGCCACTGCTAATGGCTTCTACCTTGCCGTTGTTGAGTGTGACATTAAATACGGCGCATACTGCAGAAATATCATCTTCAAATCGTTTCGATATCTTATATGCAGCTAATGCTTGATTGGGCTGTTTCAATGGTATTTCTATTGCACTTATCCATTCATCTTTCGCCAGCATGGTCTCGCGATAGCCTGTGAAGAATGTGCTAATTGGGATCATACGAACGCTCTCGCCGTTATCTAAATGCAGTATGGCATTCAACGCGAGTAGTAACGGTGGCATATCACCAATAGGGGAAGCGTTAGCCACGTTACCGCCAATGGTAGCCTGATTGCGGATAGGCAACGAGGCAAATCGGGTAACAAGCTCAGCCACTTGCGGAAATGCATTTAGTAATAAAGGTGCCGCATCATTTAGCGGTACAGCTGCACCAAGAATAAGAGAATGCTCGCTTTTGGTGCATTGTTTTAGTGCATCAATATGTGTCACACTGATAAGCGTTTCTACATTTTTTAGCTGTTGCGTGAACTGAAGGCTTAAATCCGTGCTGCCAGCGACTAGCTGTGCAGTTGGATGCGCTTGAATCAGAGTCTTCAGTTCTTCGCGAGACGTTGGCGTATGGATATTGCCCGTACCAGTGGGTTTCTCACCAGATAATGACAGTAATGTAGAAAGGGTGGCAGCTTGGCGTGCAGTGAATTGATCATCAGGTGTTTGTTCGCACACCTCCATCGTAGCATCGATAATAGGGCGGTAGCCTGTGCAGCGACATAAGTTGCCTGATAAAGCGTGCAGCACATCGTCGCGATTTGGTTTTGTATTGCTGTGATATAAGGCAAACATCGACATGATAAAACCAGGTGTGCAAAAGCCACACTGAGAACCATGGTGATCAACTAACGCCTGCTGTACGGGGTGTAAGTGTTTACCATCGTTTAAATGCTCAACAAATAAAAGCTGCTTCCCATGAACTGCACTCATTAGCGTGATACAGCTATTCACCGTTCGATAATTAAGTTCTGCAGCGCTATTTGAAGAGGCTGGTTCCACAAGTACTACGGTACATGCACCACAGTCTCCTGCTGCACAGCCTTCTTTTGTGCCTGTTTTTTTGCGATGTTCGCGAATAAATTGTAGAAGGGTGAGGTCGGCCCGCGCTTCATTTAATTCAACGACATCGTTATTTATTAGAAAGCGAATCATACTCACACCTTCTTGTTATATTCATTCTTGTATTCATTAATATAGCTGTATTTTTTCAATAAAAGTAGACCATTTGGTCAATTTATTGCTTATAAAAAAAGGCCGAGTTCTAAAAGGCCATGATTTTGCGCAAATTTGATTGGAAAAAAAGAAGTGATACCTTTCTATTTTTCTTTTGCTAAGCACTACGTCGATTTGTTAATAAAGAATAAGGCAAGATTCGTGCAAGGTTTTGAACTATTCGCGTAATTCGTGTTTTAGTATGGTTAACACTCCCTGCATAGGGTATGTATGATCTATAAGAGCATAGCAACTCGTCGGCAATAAATGCTAACCTATCGAAAAGGCATGCAGCATTTATACTGCCCGTGCGCTTGCAAAGTAGATTGCAAAGGAATTTTAATAATAATGATGAAGGTAAAAAATGCTGACGCTGGCGTTGGCGCTATGAACAGAAGAAAAATACTCCAAGCCGCTGAAAAATGTTTTGCACAGTTTGGCTTCAAAGGCACAGCAGTACAAAAAATTGCTGATGAAGCAGGACTTCCTAAGACTAACGTTTTGTATTATTTCAAAACAAAACAAGAGCTCTACGTAGCGGTACTAGAAGAAACCCTCTCGCTGTGGAACTCACGTTTTGATAAAGCCACAGTAGAAGACGACCCAGCCGAGGTACTCGCCAGTTATATCGCCGAGAAAATGGAAGTGTCGCGAACGCATCCAATGGCCTCTAAGATCTTTGCGATGGAAATTATCAATGGTGCACAAAACTTAAGTGGCTACTTTGATGAAGAGCATGCGCTTTGGATGAAAGGGCGACTTGCGGTTATTGATGCATGGGTAAAGGCCGGCAAACTGCCACCTGTTGAAGGGGAATACTTGCTTTACACAATCTGGGCGAGTACCCAGCACTATGCTGACTTCTCTGCGCAAATAACCCGTCTACGCGGTAAAAAGATGACAAAATCAGATTTTGAAGACGCTACAAAACAAGTGGTAAAACTCGTGCTCGGTGGCTGTGGGTTATCTGTGCCAGAAAACTTCGAGGTGTAGCATGACAGAGTCTGTTTACCCTCGTGATCTGATTGGTTATGGTCAACATGTACCTCACGCTAAGTGGCCGGGCGACGCAAAAATCGCGATTCAGTTCGTATTAAATTACGAGGAAGGTGGCGAAAATTGCGTGCTTCATGGTGACGAGGCGTCAGAAATATTCCTATCGGAAATTATCGGCGCACAAGCGTATAAAGATCGCCACCTCAGCATGGAGTCTATTTACGAATACGGCAGTCGTGCAGGGTTTTGGCGTTTACACCGTTTGCTTAATAAATACGACATTCCCGTTACTGTGTTTGGCGTCACTATGGCTATGCAACGACACCCTGACGCCGTAAAAGCCATGATGGATTCAGGTTGGGAAATCGCCAGCCACGCCATGCGCTGGGTGCATTATCAAGACATGGACGAAGAGCAAGAGCGTAAACAAATTGATGAGGCGATTATTCTTCATGAGCAGTTAACGGGCAGTAAACCTGTAGGTTGGTATACAGGAAGAACGAGTCCGAATACGCTGAAGTTGATTGCAGAGCGCGACGATATCTTATATTGCGCCGATTCATATGCTGACGACTTACCTTACTACGACTGCCATTACAGCAAGCCGTTATTAATGGTGCCGTACACATTAGACACCAATGATATGCGCTTTGCCACGCCTCAGGGCTTCAACAGTGGGGAACAGTTTTTCACCTACTTAAAAGATGCGTTTGACGTGTTGTATGAAGAAGGAGAAGAAGCGCCTAAGATGCTATCTATCGGCCTTCATAATCGCATAATAGGACGGCCTGCTCGACTCGCCGCACTTAAGCGCTTTATCGAGTACGTTAAGTCTCATGATAAAGTATGGCTAGCGACACGAGAGCAAATTGCCCGTCACTGGTTGGAGCTTCATCCTAAAGATGGTGGTGACAAGCCGCGTACGTAGCGTTTACATTACGCCTACTATATTTGAAGTACAGTAAAGTGAAGAGACGAAAGTGAAACAAATGGAGCGCTATCGCCTTCACTTAATAAAGGACAAAACCATGAAAACAAAACTAGCCATTATTGCCCTTGGGGCGCTAGCGCTGACAGCATGCTCAAAGCTGACTAAAGAAAACTATGATAACTAAGGGGCTGTTATCCTTTTCTGTGCAGTTTTGGTCTAAATGGAAGCCTTTTAATCGCGAAACAGTCCTGCAGGCCTAGTGGGCTAAGTTAAAGGGCTGTGACAAAGAGTAAAAGGCTTCCATGACGACCCCTCCGGGCAGCGCCTGTATGTCATCTATACTGCGTTGAATGTTTTCGATTTAGGCCCACTAGACCTTCAAACATCCTCCTTGTCTAGATGACATACAGACGCTGCATAAATGCACAGAAAAGGTTAACAGCCCCTAATATGGGTATGTCTCAGGACGAAGTTGAAGCAATTCTGGGTTCAGCTGACAACTGCGGAAAAACAATGGGTACCATGGCATGTACATGGGGCAATGAAGACAGTAAGCACGTTAAAATTGTATTTATGGGTGATAAAGCCGTTACCTTCACTTACGATGGATTGAAGTAAACGTATATCTTTTTCACTTGCTTAGTTTAATAAGAAAGGTGGCGTTGAAAGCCACCTTTTTTGTATCTAAAGCGTTAACTTACAGGCACGCAATAAGCGCCGTTGAATTATTTTAAATCCAATAAGTATCGTAATAAGAAAACAATCGCCAGTGCATAAGTGAGCGGTGTTACTTCTTTAAATTTTCCCGTACCTACCTTAATGCCAACATAAGTAATAAAACCAAGGGCAATGCCTTCGCTAATGCTGAATGTGAGCGGCATGGCGATAAGTGCAACAGAAGCAGTGGCTAACGCACCTAAGTCGTCGAAATCAACCTGTCGAATCGATTCCATCATTAAAATACCTACCATCAATAGCGCTGGCGTAGTGGCCATTAGCGGGATAACTTTCATTAGCGGTGTTAAAAATAGCGAGAGTAAGAAGCAGACAGAAACCACTACTGCGGTAAGCCCGGTTCTGCCGCCCGCCGATACGCCCGTAGCGGACTCCACATAGCTAGTTACTGGAGATGTACCCACTAATGCGCCAGCAATACTCGCTGATGCATCGGCTGTCATTGCTGAGCCAATTTTCGGTAGCTTGCCTTCGGGAGTAAGTAGATTGGCTTTTCGAGATACGCCGATTAAGGTGCCAATGGTATCGAACATGTTCACAAACATAAGTGCGAAAATGAGGTCCCACGTTTCAGCAAGGTGATCAATTGGGTACCAAAAGTCCATTGCCATAAAAGTGTTTGAAATAGATTCTGGCATGCCAACTACAGCAGAAGGCGTTGCAGTTAAGGTACCGTTTTCAGTGGGGATAAAAGCACCAATTAAGGTGAGTGTTACGATAGAGATTAAGATAGCGCCTGTAACGCGTTTCACCATCAAAACGATAGTAAAAATAATGCCGATGAGCGCTAACATTACTGCTGGCTCAGAAAGGTCGCCAAGCTGTACGAAGGTTGCGGGATTATCAACAATCAGCCCCGCATTTTTAAGGCCGATAAAGGCAATGAACAAACCTATGCCACACTGCACGCCGATTTTAAGAGAAGGAGGTATAGACTCGGCTATTTTGGTTCGAACTCCGGTGAGAGAAAGGAGTAAAAAGAGAATGCCGTTCCAGAAAACAATACCAAGCGCTGCTTCCCATGGAATTTCACGACCAAGACAAATGGTAAACGCGAAAAAGGCGTTCAAGCCCATACCTGGTGCCAACGCAATAGGGTAGTTAGTCATTAGCGCCATCATTAAAGTGCCAATACACGCCGCTATTGCTGTCACTGTAATTAGGCCCTCTACGGGCATGCCACTTAACCCAAGAATACCTGGGTTCACCACGAGTATATAAGACATGGCTGCGAACGTAGTAAGTCCTGCAATGATCTCTGTTCTTACTGTTGTTCCGTGTTCCTGCAGCTTAAATAGCCGTTCGATTACGTTGTTGGACATCAAGAGTTCTCTGTTAGTATTTCATTGTGTGTTTTGTGCGTTGAAAGCAATAAACTGACCAATTAGTCAACTTGTTGGTGTGTTTTGTGCTAACTTACTTTTCAGTACAATGATTAATTAATAATCATTGCGTGACTCAAAGTCACTAGCCAGGCAGCACAAAGCCAGCCAAACGGTTAGTAATCAACATAGATGAAGTCAAAAAAACCGCAAACAAAACCTAAATGAGCAATAGAACTCGTTTACAGATAGCATTAAAGATAAACTATTACGCACCAATTAAATGCCATTGCATTGTTGTGGTGCAAATAAGTGAGGGGCCATGTCGCTGTCATCAATAATTAAAAACATTCCAAAGGCCGAACTGCATCTGCATATAGAAGGTAGCTTAACGCCTGAACTTATGTGGCGCCTAGCTGAAAAGCACAGTGTATCACTTCCTTATGCTAGCGTGGAAGAGATAGAAGCGGCGTATAACTTTGAAGATCTACAAAGCTTCCTTGACTTATATTATGCAGGGGCGGGCGTGCTTCGCGATGAGGATGATTTCTTTGCTTTAATGTGGGAATACTTAACGCGGTGTTATGAGGACAATATCGTCCACACAGAAATTATGTTTGATCCGCAAACCCATACAGAGCGTGACATAGGTTTCGATATTTTCATGCCAGGCTTTTTGAAGGCGATGGAAAAAGCAAAAGATGAATACGGTATCAGTAGCTATTTAATCATGTCTTTCCTTCGCCATTTGCCAGAAGATGCTGCCTTCGATACGCTTTCTGCAGCAGAGCCCTACTACGAGCACATTACAGCGGTAGGGTTAGACAGCTCCGAACTTGGTCATCCGCCGTCAAAATTCGAACGCGTATTCAAAAAAGCCAAAGCGCTGGGATTTAAAATTGTCGCCCATGCTGGAGAAGAAGGACCGGCATCTTACATTTGGGAAGCCATCGAGCTATTGGACGTTGATCGTATTGACCACGGTGTACGCTGCCAAGAAGATGAAGCGCTTATGGACCTCTTGAAAGAAAGACAAATTCCACTCACTGTTTGTCCGTTAAGTAACCTCAAGCTGTGTGTGATAAATGATATGAAAGACCACAACATTGTCCAGCTTCTTGATGCTGGGCTTCTGGTCACGGTTAACTCTGATGATCCTACGTATTTTGGTGGCTTCTTAAATGACAATTTTGAAGCGTTGCACCAGTCGCTGGATATTGATGAAAAAACAGTTCGTACGTTGGTAGCAAATAGCTTTAAGGCAAGTTTTTTGCCGCAAGAGCAGAAAAACCAGCTTGTTGAAAAGGTTCTTTCAGCCTAGCAAGGCGAGGAGTGGAAGATAGTCGAGTTAGCTTCTGGCGATTAATGCGAGAAGCTAATGTGATTTTACGATTGCATGACTGCAATAGTTTGCTTAATCAAACTGTCTAATTCCGTGATGTCTTGAACGATTTCGCTTAAATCGTCTTGCTTGGCTTTGTTTTCAATAGACGATGCCTTTTCCCGAATGGCATCGGCACCTACGTCGCCCGACACACCTTTCATAGCATGACTGTTGAATCTAACGGCTTCAACATCTAATGCGGTCGCAGCACTTTGAAGTGCTTGTTGTTTTTGTCCTATTTGCGCGAGGAACATTTCAACAATACGGTTCAATAACCCCTCATTTCCACCCAACCTGCTTATTGCAGCATCGCGGTTCCATAATTGTTCTCGAGTGGGCGTATCGTTTGAGTTAGATGTGTCCATATGTGCCACCGTAATTGAAGCGTTATGCCAGTGTACAATACATGTTCTAATCAAGAAATAGCAAGTTTAGTGGCATAGCATACTGCGGTTTATAAACCAGCAAAACCTAGACTAAAGACTAATTTTTTTTTACGTATCTCGGGCGATACTTATTCTGATATTTGTTACATGGTGTGGAATTTCTCATGGATAATGAGACACAGAAAGTAGTCATCATTGACGATGAACCAACAACACTCTTGTTATTAGAAAGTGCAGTAGAATCTCTAGCAAAGGTTGTTACGGTCTCGCAAAGCGCGAATGCGTTTTCGGTGATAAAAGCACAACTTCCTGATTTGGTTGTTCTAGATATAAGCATGCCTGAGCTATCTGGCTTTGAGGTCTGCAAGCAGTTAAAAGCGTGTCCAGAAACGGCTGCTATTCCAGTAATCTTTGTCACTTCCCATAGCGATTCGGAAAATGAACATGTGGCATTGTCGTTAGGTGCCATAGACTTCATTTCCAAGCCCATTGATATTGGATTGTGCCAAATGCGAGTGAGAAATCATCTCACTATCCAAGATCAAAAAACAAAGCTTGCTCGTGTTAATCAAGAATTAGAAGCAGAGAAAAAGCAGCTTGCTATTACCCTCAAATCTATAGCTGATGGCGTTATTTCAACTAACGCAGCAGGGGATGTAACTTTTATTAACTCGGTAGCGCAGAGGTTAACAGGATATAGTGAAGCTGAAGCTCTTGCCAAGCCTATCGATGAGGTTATGAATTTAAGAGATGCCTCGACAAATGAGCGTCTTTTAAACCCCGCTCTTTACGCACTAGAAGTGATGCGTCCGGTAGCTATGTCTTACAACGCCACGCTGGTAAGCCGACATAATCAAGTATTCAGGGTAGAAGATACAGCGTCGCCCATCATTGATGAAGATGGCCATCTGTCTGGCGCCGTTATCGTTTTCCAAGATGTGTCAGAAGCCATTGAAATGGCAGTAAAGATGACGCATTTAACCAATCATGATCAGCTCACGGGCCTGCCAAACCGAGTGCTGTTGCACGATAGAGTTGTTCAGGCTATCACTCGTTGTTTTACCTCTAAGCAAAGCATAGCGCTACTGTTAATTGATATTGACAATTTCAAGTACCTCAATGACAGTCTTGGGCATCAAGTCGGCGATTATATTATTGCGTCTATTGCAAAGCGCCTTGCAAAGGTTGTTGGAGAAAGCGCTACGCTCGCCCGCGTGGGTGGCGATGAGTTTGCCTGCTTACTTACTGAAATTGGTTCAGGCTACAGTGCAGACAGTATTGCTATGGCGTGTTTGCAGGCGGGCAGAGAGCCCATTGATATAGACGGTAAGGCCCATCAACTTAGCTTAAGTATTGGAATTAGCCTTTATCCCCAAGATGCTGTTAATGCGGAAGAGATGATGCGCCATGCAGACTCAGCGATGTATCGCTCTAAATCAAAAGGCAAAGACACTTTCAGTTTCTTTTCAAAAGACCTGCAGCATGCCATGCATCATCGTGTGGAGATGGAGATAAAGCTTAGAAATGCCATAGAGAACGACAGTCTAGCTATTTACCTACAGCCAAAATATAACTTTGACGATAGCGCAGTATTAAGTGCGGAAAGCTTAGTCAGAATGTTCGACGAGAATGGTAAAGTTATTGGACCTGATGAGTTTATTCCGCTAGCAGAAGAAACTGGGCTAATACATCAGCTAGGTAAGCAAGTGTTACAAAAAAGCTGTGAGTTTGTCGCTAGATGCAATGAATTGGGGCAAGACTTCAAAGTGGCGGTAAACGTAGCTGCTAAACAGCTTTCAAACCCAGGCTTCGCAAGTGAAGTTGCTGAAATTATCAACGAAGCGGGTATCGCCGCGTCGTCTATAGAGTTGGAAGTTACAGAGTCAGCCCTAATGCACGACTTTGAGCAAACCCGGGATATCCTGAACGACTTGGCTTCATTGGGCGTTACCATTGCGTTAGACGATTTTGGTACGGGTTATTCAAGTCTCTCTTATTTGCGTCAGTTCCCATTGAATGTGCTTAAGATAGATCGCTCTTTCGTTATTGATATGGATAAAGAACAGCAGGCACATGACATCGTAACGGCAATAGTGCATTTAGCATTAAGCTTAGAGTTAACCATTGTTGCCGAAGGGATAGAGACCCAATCTCATTTTGCCGCGCTCAAAGCACTTGGGTGTCACTTAGGGCAGGGGTATTTTATGTGTCGCCCTATGGCGATGGCGGATTTCTTCACGAAGTACATCGATGATTGCCAAGTAGCGTAAAGTTTACTGGACGCTGAGTAGAGTGCTAATCGATAGTCTCTTCTTTATAACCTTGTCGTTCAAACCATACCTACTTGGAAGCAAACTAGCTGACTTTTCGATACAAATTTGGATGTAAGGTGTTAGACTTGCGTAAAACGTTGTTATTACTTTGATATTGTAAGAGTAATAACAATGCATGCGAGAATGGTCACCTTGATGTAGTAATAATAAAAGTACCCGATGAATCGAAAAGAAATAAAACCCTACACAGAGTGTAACGTACTTATTGTGGACGATGAGCCGATGAGTCGAATGCTGCTTGAATCCATCCTAGAGTTGGTGTTTACCTGTGCTACAGCCGAGTCAGGAGAAGAAGCCATATCCTACTGCGAGGCAAACCTTCCTGACCTAGTCCTGCTTGACATGAACATGCCAGACATTAGTGGGTTAGATGTTTGTAGCGCTCTAAAAGCCTCGCCTGAAACGAATCATATCCCCGTCATTTTCGTTACATCTACAATGGATATTGAGAGTGAAAATGCGTGCTGGGAAGTAGGGGCGTCAGACTTTGTCATGAAACCGGTTAACGCTTCTACGTTAACGCATCGCATCAAAACACATCTGCAAAATAAGCTTCGCACCGAATTCCTTAAAATGATGACATTTCACGATCAGCTAACGGGTTTGTACAATCGTATGTACTTAACCAACGAAATTCCGTTACTCATTAAGCAAGTTGCGAGAGACAAAGGTACGGTTGGAGCAATAATGATCGACATCGATTATTTTAAGCTTTTCAACGATACGTACGGGCATCTCGAAGGCGATATTTGTCTTCAAAAAGTGGCGCAAATTGTATCGGATACGGTTAAACGGCCGAAAGATGCCGTTATTCGCTTTGGCGGCGAAGAGTTTTTAGTCGTCCTCCCCTATATCGACCATCAGGGCACAAAGCTAGTGGCACATCAGCTTGTTGAGGCTGTCGCCAAAGCAAGAATTCCACATGGTAAAGGGATAGAAAACCGCGTATCAATAAGTGCAGGCTTTGCAGTTTGGAAAGCTACGGATGTGGTTGAAGACGATGTGGCTGCGCTTATAGAAGACGCTGACATTTCACTGTTTGAAGCAAAAGAATTAGGGCGAAACCAAGCCAAGGGCTGAGGCCATCGCCCAATATCCCATCATAAAAATAGAATTTCTAGCCTATTGTTTAATATCCCGTATTCAAATCCCAAGCTATCATTATAAATGCGGGGCCGCTGTGCACGAATCGAGCAAGGCGGCAAGAATCTTGTGGTCTTTACGCTTGGGTAGCGAACCATGGTTTATTTTGACGAACAATCGAGTTTGAATGTGAAACTGGAACACCAGTTGAAGGCATCGCTAACCAATTTGGTACAGCGAGGCTGCGATTCGTTTGGCGTGTTTCAAGGTTTACTTTTACAGCTGGACGAAGAGACAGTTAATATGTTGGTTAAAGCTTCGTCGGCGTATGCACCCAACTTTAAGTCGGTCCCTTCTTTCTCTACCTGTGTGCCTGTAGACCACTGTTTCCCTGTAAACAGCGCTAAGTGTTCTACTGCATTTAAACAATGGTTTTCTACTTATTTTAATGCCGAAAAATACATTCGAGGCCGTGTTCATACCCTAGATGGAAGCCAAGTTTGCTTAGTCTTTATTAATGCGTGCCCGGAACAGTCGGTAAACCTCGACAAGCTGTCGCTGTTAGACGATTGCCTGAGCGTGATGTTGGATAAGTTTCATCTCGAAAAAGCAGAGACCAATCAAAACACGTTGTACGAAAAGTTACAAAGTGTAGCGAACATAGGCACATGGGAAGTTGATTTGACCACTAATGCACTTAGCTGGTCTTCACAAACTCGGCTTATTCACGAAGTCTCAGAAGACTTTGTACCCACATTAGAAACAGCTATCAACTTCTACAAAGAGGGGTTTGATAGAGATGAGATAAACCGCATTGTCTCCCACACAGTGGCTACGGGTGAACCGTGGAGTGCAACGCTTGAACTTGTCTCCGCCAAAGGTAATTCGGTTTGGATAGAAACCCACGGCATGGCTGAGATGAAGCACGGAAAGTGTATTCGTTTGTTTGGGACTTGCCAAAACGTAAATAAGTCGGTGCAACTTAGACTCGAATTGGAAGAGAGAAGAAGAGAAGCCGAAGCTGCGTCTAAAGAACGTGGCATGTTGCTATCTCGTATAAGCCACGAATTAAAGACGCCGCTTAATGGCATTACCGGCATGCTGCAGGCGCTCAAGTTCGAAAATAAAGAAAATGTGAGAATGCGCAAAGCGGATGTGGCGCTTCATAGCGCAGACCGCTTATTGTCTCTTATAAACGATGTTTTGGATTACACCTCCATCATTAACGGCGAATTCTCACTAAAATATAGCGATTTTTGTGCGCGTTCGTTAATTGAGGATATCCTAGATGTATTTAAAACAAAATGTGCAGAGAAAGGCGTAAGGCTTTACGCGGTGCTGTCTTTTGACGAAAACACTTATGTTCACGGAGATGCCGCCCGAATCAGTCAAGTCATTACAAATTTACTATCGAACGCGGTTAAATTTACGCCAAAAGGGTATATTTCGGTGCAAGTTACGTTAAAGCATCAAGGCGATGTGCCTATTTTACTTGCGTCAATTGAAGACACTGGTGTGGGCATGAGTGATGAAATATTGTCACGTATTTTTAGACCATTTCAAAACGACACCGCCAGTGCCTCTGAAGAGTTAAATGGAAACGGTTTAGGGTTGTCTATCGTCAATCAACTTGTTGGCAAAATGGATGGCGAGCTTGAAGTGCGTTCAAGCGCAGGGAAAGGCTCCTGTTTCGATATTGCTATACCTGTAGAAATGGCAGTTTTAGATAAAGAAAAGCAGAGTGACGTTGTCCTCTCTTCAGACCTACTTAGCGTTCCTCTTAACGTTTTGGTTGTTGATGACAACGACATAAACCGTTTCGTGCTTGCATCCATGCTAGAGAAGTTTAATTACCTTCCAGATGAAGCCGAAAATGGCGAAGTGGCCGTTCAAATGGCCCGAGCTAAAAAATACGACATTATTTTTATGGATTGCGCTATGCCAGTGCTCGATGGGGTAAGTGCTACTAAGATTATTGTCCAAGAAAACTTATTGCCCAAACACGGTCGTATTGTGGCTGTAACGGCAAATACAACGCCTGAAGATAAAACTAATTGTAGCAATGCGGGCATGACCGATTTTCTTGCCAAGCCCGTGGTACAAAATGACGTTACCCTTCAGGTGCGCCATGCACTAAATGCAAAATCAGTGACAGCGTAGAGGTTAAAGTACGTTTATTCCGCTGAAGGGGGCGTATCTTTTACGGTTTCCCAATGCGTTACAATATAGTCTGTAACCTGCGAGCCGACATTATAGGCGGCTTCTATAGCGGCTCCCATTGCTGCATATCCATCGCCAGAACTCTCTAACTTTAGGTTCTCCGCAGCGCTCAACGATGGTGGCTGCATGGTAAAATTGCTCGCCGTTCTAAGAATAAGTAAGCGGTCTTTGTTGACTAACCCTGCATTGTCCAAGTAGCTCAAGCTTTGAAGTGTTGCTGAGTCTTCCATGCCCGAGGTAACAAAATTTCCTTTGCCCTGCGTCCAGTATGCCACCCAATCGTTTGCCCACGTATTTAGTTTTTCGCCATGCCAAAAAGTAGAAGCAGATAAATGCGCACCCATAGATATATTGGGAAGTGCCCTCGCATTAGCTGAATTGGTGTACTTGGCTCTCAGTGCATCCATCGCTTCGTTGTTTAAAAGCTTGGTGTCTTTTGTCAACGAATAGGCCCACTTTGCTAACGGTAAGTTCAGCGCGTACACCTCGCCATTTGGGCTGTTGTTTACGTCTACAGCGTCAGCGTTTTCAAAGGGCGCATGAGTGAAGAGGGGGAAATAACCCGTACTCCACTGAGACGGAATTTCTCTAGCGTCAATTTGATGTGCTAGGTCGCCATCAACTACGTAATCGGTCCAAATTGCACTTCCAATGGTGTTATCCGCTGGGTCGACTCCCGCGATCCCTGCGACCAGCCAATAGGCTTGGGATAAATCAAAGCGAGGATCAAGACCTAGTGCCATTATTGCTGCTGAAGCGCGCGCAATGCCCATTCCCGTAACCATACCGATTACACCTGTATCAGGATTGGCGTAAATATCGTGAAAGCCATGAGGCAAAGGGTATTGGGTTGTGAGTTTCTGGCGAGCCTTCCACAATTGAAATTCACCAGGAGCGTCGCCTTCGTCGCTGCCAATTTCGAACATACTTACCACAACAACCTTCACTTTCATTGGCGGCTTAGCGTCATCGGTTTTAACACTGGCAGAATAACTACTGCTACAGAAACCCAAAAACATAGCCAATATAAGCAAAGCGTTGAAAAAGGCAGACCGTTTTTGTTTAAGCAGTGGATAAAAAGAAAGATGCATTTAGTACTCCTAAAAAAGAGCCCAGCATTATCAAACTGGGCTTCTTATCGAAAAAACTTACAGGCCTGAGAGCGTGTGTCGAACGTTCAATCTACACATGAGGCACGACCACGCTCAAAGAGTATGCGAACTTAGAATGAGTAAGTAAATTTAGCATTCCAGTGACGCGGTAGTTCAGGTAGTACAATTTGACTACCAAATAGATCAGGGAAGTTAGAGCGGAAATAACGCTCGTCAGTTAAGTTTTTAACGGTTAAGTTTAACGACCAATCTTCCGCCTGATATGACAAGCCAGCATTGACTAACGTGTAGGCTGGAAGTGTCACTGCAGCTGAGTAGCCAGACGCGACCTCATCCACATCCACAATACTCACGTTGGCAGCATAACCATTTTGGAAGTCATAGGTTGCTGTCAGCGTGTAAATATTTTCAGGAATACCGGCCTTTCGTCCGTCAGAGTTTGTTTCTCCTTCACCAACAAGGTTAAGACCTACTACGTTCCCGCCAAAAATTAACGAAGGATCATCAAGAGCAACTAAATCGTCAGCACCTAAGAACCCAAATTGGTTTCCATTGGCAAGTGCAGTTAAGTTGATAACTTCTATATTTGTATAGCCAGCAGAAACAACAAGGTTCTCATTGACTACCCAACGAAGTTCAAATTCGGTGCCTTCGTTATTGGTTGTGTTGTTGGTGACCGTATTCTGAGTATTGAAGTCGGTACGCTCTTGCTCAAAGAATGAAAGGGCAAAATAGAGTGTATCGTCAACGAGAGAACCTTTAATACCGTATTCCATCAGCTCAGAGGTGTCGAATGCACCGCCACCACCAGGTTGATTGAGTTGGCCAACACCAATCTCGGCGCCCTGGCCTGCAACAAGGGTAGCTTGCTCTGCTGCAGTGATATAAGGAATAAGGCCAAATTCAAATTCATATGAAATACTAGCGTTCCAAGACCATCCATCTACGGTTTCTTCAGCATAAACTGGTGTTTCATCTCCAGTAGCACCCAAAAGTAAATCCGTGCGCGATGTGCTTTCAATATCAATAGTGTCGTATCGTAAACCTAGTACTAAGTTTAAACCCCAGTCCCAAGTTAAATCGGTCATTGCAGCAATGCCTAAGTCTAAGTAATTACCTACGTCATAGTTGTCGTAGTTTTTACCCGAGCGGGTAGACAAAAGGCGGCGATCGAGCGCTGAAGACGGCATGGTTAGGTCGCGACGATTAAAGAACTCGTAAGTAAAGTCATCGCCGTGCTCAAAGTCGGTATAGCGTACAGATGGTGAAAATTGAAATTGCGCTAATAGTCCGTCGTTCTCATATTCTGTCGCAAAAATTAGTTTGTCTTCTATAACCCAGCTGTCATGGAATTGTGAAAAGCCATAAGCATTTTCGTTTATGTTGTCGTATGCATCATAGAAAAGCTGGTTGCGAATTTCCCAATTATCCGTGTAGTAAATGGTGTCGAAGTAAAGCGTTATGGCTTCGTTACCAAGTTGGTCATCAGGTGCTACCAAAGTTTGGCTACCACTTAAGGTCGTAGTACCTGGGTTTTGTAATGCCATTAGAGGATCGAAAAAGTCGCCTGTAACCGAATCTAATGGGACAGCTGGCGTGAAAATAAACGGTGAAATCAAGTCGGCGACTTCAGCATATTCTTCGTGACTGATTTGACCGTCGCCGTCCGTATCTAATGGTTGAGCCGTACCTGTAATATAGGTTCCGTCGTCAACTAACTCCTGAGTTAATCGGTTCCAGCCGGCCACTTGGTTACCATCGTAGTCGTGGTACATACCACCAAATTCGAAACGAAGGTTATCGGTAATATCGATATTAAATGATGCTTGAAGTACGGTTTGATCAGTCTGGGTATTGTCGTAGTAACTGTCAGAGTTTTCTAGCTCACCGTATATGTAATAGCCCATTTCTTTACCGGCAACACTAGTCGGTCCGCCAACTTCTGCAGTTAAAATGCTTTTGTTCCACGACCCCGTTGTGTAAGACAACGCGCCTGTTGGTGCATCTAAATACTGCCCCGATGACGCACGAGCAGACTTAGGATTAAAGTTCAGATAACCACCAATTTTTGACGGGCCGTAAATAGGTGATGCCGGACCACGAACGATGTCAATTCGGCTGGACGCGCCAATAGGCGTAGGGTAGTTACCTGGGTTGTCCAAGCGCTTAACACCGCGGAAGTAAGTTTCCCCAGGCGTGCCCCGCACATCCAGAGAACCCGCAACACCAAAGAATGATTGTGTAAATGTGCCTGGTGCAAACGCGACGAGTTCGTCAATGTCAGAAACGTTGAAGCGCTCCATCTGTTCTTGAGAAATAGTCGATGCAGAACGGGGGGTTTCAAGAATAGATTTGCCAAAGCCAAAAACTGACTCAACGTCTTGGCCAGGAAGACTCCCAAGGGATCCTGTTACCTGAATTTTTTCAACGTCTTTTTCTTTAATCTCTGTCTCTTCTTGAGCAAAAGCTTGCGACGATAGCGCGACCGCGGTAGTCATTGCAATAGCTTTTGCTAGAGGAGATAAATTGAATGTAGTGTTTTTCATGGTTTCCTCGTTATTTTTAGTTGCCCCTTTTTAGGGCTCTATTCACGCATTTTTATATGCGTTTTGTTATTGGCAAGAGAGTTAGCAGGATGAGTGCCAACTACTTGTCCAGTTGGTCAACTTTTAGCCTTCTCTTAAGTTGCTGAATTATAGGGATAAAAATATATAATGTTGTTCTTGTGTTGTTATTTTTATGTAAATAAACTCAATCGCATAAATGCATGCACTTATAAGGTGATTTTTAGCGAGCTTTTGCACTAAAAAGAGCAGAGGTTACGCCCGGTTCTCCGTCTATACTTAAAATGGATGTCGAGTGTGCTGATTGCTTAACAACCTCATGGTTTACAACGGCTTTTTCATTGAGTGCTTTCGGCGCCCTACGGCTACTTTCTAGCTTTGGGTTGTGAATAGGCTCGTAAGCAGGGTTGTCCTGAGCAACGCCAGTGCTGCTTTCAATTTTTTGTGCACTAGCGTGTGGGGAAGCAAGGGGCTTTTTTCCAGGTAAGGTTAAATCAAGGATGACGGCGGTAAGGCCGGCCGAGGTTACTGGGGAAAGTAAGATATTTTCAAGCCATGAAGGCAATTCAGAAAGGGCTTCTGGTACCATCATTACACCAATCGCCATACCTAGCGCACACGCTGTCACCAAACTACTGCGCCTATCAAGTGCGTAGCTGGCTAATAGCTTTAAGCCGCCCACGGCCACCATGGCAAACATAACCAGAGTAGCACCGCCAAGAACTGGCTTGGGAATAGCCTGCAGCACGCCACCTACAATGGGGAAGAACCCAATAACAACGAATAGCGCTGCAACAAAAAAGCCGACCTTACGGCTGGCGATGCCGGTTAATTGGATAACCCCGTTATTCTGGCCAAATGTAGTATTTGGAAAGGTGTTGAACATCCCAGCAAGTAACGAATTAACGCCGTCGCCCAAAATGCCGCCTTTCACTCTTGCAAGATAAATCGGACCGCTCACAGGCTGCTTACAGAAAAGACTATTTGCGGTTAAGTCGCCGGCCGTTTCTATTGCACTAAACAAATAGATGAGCGCGATAGGTAAAAAGAGAGTGATATCAAATGCAATGCCAAAGGCAAAAGGGGTGGGGATCGCTACGACGGAAAGCGAAGCAAGGCCGCTGAAATCTAATCCTTTTGTAATGCCGACATAGGTTGCGCCAATCGCCATACCTATAAAGATGGCACTCAAACGCAGCCAATGATTTGTTGAGGCGTTCAAGAAAACAATAATGAGTAACACGCCAAGGCCGACGGCTAAGTTTTCTGTGCTGGCGAAGTCAGCGGCGTGAAAGCCGCCCGCAAGATCAGTCATGCCGACGTTTATCAAGCTTAGCCCAATAGCGGTTATTACAATTCCTGTAGTTAATGGTGTAATGATACGTTTGAGTTTATGTACAAATAGACTAAACACCACTTCGACCATGGCACCCGCCATAGTTAATCCAAACAACAAAGACAAGACATCTTCGGGTGTTCCTCCATCCGCCTTGACCTGATTTCCTGCCAGTATCAACGCGCTAATAAACGCAAAACTGGTACCTTGGATGGCTACCAATCCACTGCCTACTGGGCCTATACGCTTTGTTTGAATTGCCGTGCCTAAGCCGCTTACAAACAAGGCCATACTGATAAGATAAGGCGTGTATTCAGTAAGGCCCAGTGTTGATGTAACAATAAGAGTCGGGGTAATGACACCGACGAAGCTTGCAAGTAAATGCTGAAATGCCGCGGTAAGTGAAGGAAGAAATGCCGGACTATCATGTAAATCGTAAAGTAGTTCGCTGTGATTTGAAGACATGGTTATTTCCTTGTTATTTCCTTGTTATTTCCTTCATTGGCGCAGACCGAGGCGGCAAACTCGCAGATGAAATCACTGTAGCGTTCCACGTTGCTGTTAAGAGGTTGTACTTTGCTGTTTGCAGAAGGTATTTGGTCAGCGCTTTCCGCTATTAAGGCTAAAAACTGTGTTAGATCTCGGTTTAGCTCAGTAAGTAGTTGCTCTTTTTTCTCGTCTTGCAAAAAGCTGTACTTGATACTGTTTTGACTTAATGTAACTAACTCACTCCAGCTTAGATTGAACTGGGTAAACGCCAGGTAATATTCATCTGTGAGTGTGGCATCCCACATCCCTCGGTCGTCGGTTGAAAGTGCAGTGGGTACACCGGTTCTTAAAAGTTGAGGAAAGGGATGAGCGCTCAAATCATCGATGTATTCTAACTTTAGGTTTGAAATTAAATTGGTTTCAATCAAATAGCGGTTATGGCGCATGAGCAAATACGTTGAAGGATCTTTTAGCAGATTAATGCCATGGCCTATTCGCTCTGCGCCTAACAATAAGGTGTCGCGAATATTGGTATCTGCATGCTCAGATTCACCTGCATGAAAGGAGAGGCGAATGGCTGGATATTGAGCTCTAAGTCTCGTTATGGGGGCTAAAAAGCGCGTGGGTTGACCTCGAGGATCATCCTCCCTGCCAACCAAATTTATCCCTACATACCATTTTCTATTGGCGTCTACGAATTTGAAGATCCAGTCTAGTTGAGCTTCAATGTTGTCAGTAAAACGAACCAAGGCATATTGAAAACGAACGGTGACACCAGTAGCTTTCGCTGGTTCGCTATCGAGCATGTCTGTAATAACTTTAAGCGCTCCAGCAGGGGGAAAGCGGCTCCCGTCTGCGCGATTCATAAACCTAACGTTCATTTGCGTTTCTAAATAGCGCACATTTTCTTGTTGATACAGCTCCATGTTTCTAAGCAGAACCTGCGCTGTAATATAGGGGTTTTGAGTAAGCTCGCTTAAACGCTGCCAGTGAAACTCAAAAAACTCCTCTCGACCTTCTTCTGGCTTATCAAGTTCAACACTATGGATAAACGCTTCTTGCTCTTTGTTACTTAGGGCATTCAGCGCTTTATATTGCTTTTGCTCACATTTCGTTAGTTTAGAGTGGGTAGTGTTAGAAATAGTATGAAACAACGGTGCCGAGTCACACTCGCTATGATTTATCTTAGTGAAGTACTGATAGCCACCGTTTAGCGCTTGATTAGTTGCTAGCTCATACCACCATTTGCCGTACGCCGAACCTGATAAGTGATGGTGCAAGTCACCGCCTTTTGGAAACTGTTTAAGTAGTTGATAGGTCTGTGAGTCGGTCAATGACTGTGTATATTGCTTAAACCATCCGTTTGCGTCTTCTTCAGTAGGAAAGGGGCTTGCGGCGGAATAAAGACCAACAAAGGATAAAGACAAAATGAACAGGGTTCGTACAACAAATGACATGAGCAATTTTTCTTAGCAATAGTTGCTCTATGGTTGCAAGATATTGACCAGTTGGTCTGCTTAGTAATGTGTTTTTAAGCTGTTGTTTTAAATTGTTTTTTATGTGGATTTGGGTCAGGAGCAAATAATTAGGCAATTTGTAAGCCCCATTTTGGTGCCTAAACAAAAAAATGCGCTAAATTAGCGCATTTTTTCAAAGCAGTGCGAACGGTCGTTTTATAGGACTACGCCTTCATCTAACGTCACAAAAATTGAGTGGCGTACTTCATTGTACATTGCGCGGGAACAATGGCCTTCGCCTTCTGTGTCTTCTAGCAATAGTACGTCACCTGCTCCAAACACATGACGTTCACCGTTAGACACCGTAAATTCAGCACGCCCTTTAATAATGAAAAGGAGTTGTCGCGCCGGCGCTGGATGCCACTTAAAATCATAATCTGCGGGCGTTTCGCGAAAAATTATTTTATCTGCACCGAATTTCTCTGAAAGCATACCGATAGGACCGCCGTCTTTTAGCGCAATCTCCACTTCGCCAAAATGACTTTTGCCTGCTTCATCGTTGTAAATCCTTGTTATTTTCATTATTAACCCTTCATTAAAACTTTACTGATTTGACCACTACGTATGCTTGAGCTTGCTAATGGTTTTATAAAGTACTGACAAACTGGCGGCCACGTCATCAATGGTAATAGATTCTGCAGGGTGGTGACTTATTCCGCCCTTACAACGTGTGAACAACATGGCCACAGGGCAAATATCAGCAATAGCCATAGCGTCATGACCTGCTCCCGAGGCAAGGACTCTTGGCTTAATCCCGCTTTCTTCTACCCCCCGAACGAGTGCTTCTTTCAGCTGGCTATCGCAATGTACCGCGGGCGCGCTGTGGGTTTGCTCCTGTGTTAGCGTTATTTGTCTTGCATGCGCAATGGCATCAAACTTTTGCAATATTTCTGCCAAGACAGAATCGCGCAATTCATCATCTTCGCTTCTGATATCGAGAGAAAAACGTGTGCGACCAGAAATGACGTTAACGCCGTTTGGCGCATTTTCAATTTTACCTACCGTGGCCACAACGCCCGGACGCTGCAAACTAATGCTCTCGACAGCCAATAGCATCTCTGCACTTGCGCACAACGCATCTCGTCGCATAGACATCGGCACAGTGCCAGCGTGACCCGCCATGCCTTCTACTGAAAAATTAAAACGTTTTGCACCTGCAATAGCACTGACAACGCCAACAGGCAGATTTTCTTGCTCTAAAACAGGGCCTTGTTCAATGTGAAGCTCTATGTAGCCCAAAATGTCGGTACGGGAAATGGCGGCACTGTTTACTGCGTCGAAATTAAGGCCGAAGTTCGCCATGGCTTGCTCTAAGTTCACGCCATTTTCATCTTTTAGATGACGCCATTGCTCTTGCCACTTACCGGTGAGCGCGCGGCTTCCTAAAAGGGTGGTGCCAAATCGCGTGCCTTCTTCATCACAAAAACCCACAATATCGATATGAAAAGGGAACTTGGTTTGCGTGCCGTCAAACATAGCGACCAGCGAAATAGCGGCGACCACGCCTAGCATGCCGTCGTACTTTCCGCCGTTAGGCACAGTGTCGAGGTGGCTACCTAGAATTAATCGCGGTGCGTTGGGCACGCTTGATGTATAGCGCCCCCATATATTGCCAACGGCGTCTTGCCAGGTGGTCATTCCGGCTTCAATCATCCACCCTGAGGCGAGTTGATTTGCAAGCTTGTGTTGTTCGGTCAAATAGCGCCGGTCTAGACAGGCTGGGTCCTGGCTTAAGGTGCCTAATGTTTCGCACCTTGCCATGACTTGCGTAGCCAATTCAGCAAATTCTGCGAATTCACCCATTGGTGACTCCCGCCGCTTTAGCCTTAGCATAAACGCTAAGCGCAGCATCTACACCTTTACCAGCAGGTAGCGCAAACCCTTGCATACGAAGCACAGTTTCAAGGGACTGGAGGGTATGTAACACGGCATCTTCTCTGGCGTTATAGCCCATAGTGCCAATGCGCCAAATTTTTCCTTTTAGCGGACCAAAACTAGTGCCTATTTCAATGTTAAAACGCAGAAGTAAGGTTTCGCGTACCTCTTCGCCATGAACACCCTCGGGAATATGAACACCTACAACATTGTACATTTTGTGTTTCAGGTCGCCGAAGGGCTCAAGTCCCATGGCCTGAATACCGGCTAGCATGGCGTCGCCCGCTACTTTGTGACGAGCAATCACGTTCTCCTGGCCTTCTTCTAAATGCAGGCGCGCGCATTCACGGGCGCAATAGAGCATACTGGCTGCTTCGGTGTGGTGATTTAGTCGCTCTTCGCCCCAATAATCCATGATCATGGGCAAGTCGAAGTAGTTAGAACGAATTTTAGGGCCACGCGCGGCTTCATGGTGAGCATCGCGAATGCCGGCTTCAACGTGGTGACGGGTACGCACGGTTTTAACAAACTTGTCGCTTAGTGTAATAGGAGCACTGCCTGATGGGCCTCCTAAGCACTTTTGCAGGCCAACTGACACCGCATCTAATTTCCAAGCATCAACGTCTAGCGGGTTCCCACCTATTGACGCTGTTGCATCGCAGTAAAACAACACATCGTTTGCTTCACAAATCGCGCCAATTTCTGCAAGCGGTTGCAGCATGGTGGTGGACGTATCCCCTTGAACAATGGCAAGCAGTTTTGGTTTTACGTCTTTTATCGCCTTTTCAATCTGTTCAGGCGTAAACACTTCGCCCCACGGCACTTCAATGGTGTGAACTTCAGCGTCGGCGCGCTCTGCAATTTCAGCAAGCAAATGCCCAAAACGCCCGAAGATAGGTACGAGGACTTTATCGCCTGGCTCAATTGCCGATACCAATACAGCTTCAATTCCAGCGCGCGACGTACCGTCGACCAAGAAGGTTTGCTGGTTTTTCGTATTGAAAACATCGCGGTAAAGTTGCATGACCTCGTTCATGTAGCCAGTCATTACAGGGTCATATTGACCTACTAACTGGGTAGACATCGCGCTTAACACACGGGGGTAGCAGTTAATTGGGCCCGGGCCCATTAGCAAGCGAGGCGGCGGCGATAGTGGAGCAAACGTTCTGTTAGAAGCTTCTTTAGACATGTGGGCACTCCTAGATAAGCACTTGCGCTAGCATGCGCAAGCCAGTGATGATGAGAACAACGGCGAAGATTTTCTTAAGTAAGCCAGCATCTAGCTTATTGGCTATGCTTGCACCGACAGGCGCAAATAACACGGTTAGCGGAACAATGCAGACAAACCCCAGCAAGTTTACATAGCCGTACGTAGCAAAGGGCGCATCAACAGGAGTGGTACCAACAAATAGCAGCGTAAGCGCCGCTGGAAGCGAAATAATCAAACCGACTGCAGCAGCGGTGCCTACCGCTTTGTGTGCTGGGTAGTTACAAAATGTGAGAGTCGGCACGGTTAACGTACCGCCACCAATGCCTACCATAGAACTGAATAGCCCAATGCAGGTTGCCATAATCGACTGACCCGCGCGGCCCGGTAGCCCCTTAAATAGCGCGTCTTTCTTGCCAATGAGCATATTCATGGCAGACAAGGTTGCAATAATGCCAAACAGTAAGGTAAGGAACGTCGGGTTAATAGCCGTCACCGCATAGCTTCCGGCAAGCACGCCAATTAAAATGAACACTGCCCACGCTTTTAGCAATACAAAGTCTACATTGCCCTTACTGTGATGAGCACGAATAGAGCTTACTGAAGTAGGAACGATGGTTGCCAGAGACGTTGCCGTGGCTATGACCATAGCGCTCTCAGGGGACACACCAAGAGCTTGGAACAAGAAGAACAGTACTGGCACGATGACAATACCGCCACCTACGCCAAGCATACCTGCTAATATGCCTGCGAAAACGCCTGTTCCCGCAAGCGATAATATAACCGTTAGGTTATCCATTAAAAACTGCATGTGATTTCTTTCTCTTTAACGTTTATTGGTTTAACTATTTGTCAGTGCTGCGTCGTAGCCACTGCGAATAAACTAGCGGTGTCCAAGGTAGGCTTTGCCGTCACTTCTTGGGTCGCTTGCGCCACTCACTGTACCTTCTGTGTCGCGAATGATTGCACCAGCATGACCCATGAGTTCGTTGCAAGGATCTACCGTCACCATATCGTGGCCCCGTGCCAGTAAGCTCTCACCTACGTACTCAACTAAGTCACGCTCTGCTTTTAAGTTGTGACTCTGATCGCCCCAGGTTCTACCAAGTAGCCAACGGCCGAGGGAAATAGCTTTGGCGATAGGTTGGCCGTGGTAGACATGACGAGCAAACAGCGCCGCTTGGGTTTGAGGCTGACCTTCACCACCCATGGTGCCGTAACTCATGCGTCGACCGTCAACAAGCTCAGCGAAAGCGGGGTTAAGTGTGTGAAATGGTTTCAAGCCTGGGGTCAAATATTGGTTACTGTTTGGATCGAGTGAAAACGAAGTGCCACGGTTGTTCCAAACAATGCCTGTTTGCGGGCTCACTACGCCCGAGCCGAACTCCCAGTAAAGTGACTGTATGTAGCTCACCATTCGGCCTTCAGAATCGCAGCAACCCATCCAAATAGTATCGCCGTGCTTGGCTTCATGGGGCCAAGGAAGTGCTTTATCTAATGAGATGTTCTTCACCATTTCATCAAGCACATCGTCACTTAACAGGCTTTGAAGACTAACAGGCGTACGAGATGGGTCGGTTACGTTCGCGTTACGCGCAATGAAGGCTTGTTTCGTGCATTCAATAAGTAAATGCACCATGTCAGCATCGGTGCTGCCTAAATGCTGAACTTTGTCGTACAAGGCTAAAATAATGAGCGACGCCACACCTTGTGTGGGCGCCGGCAAGTTATAAAGCTTGCCTTTGCTGGTGGACACTGACAATGGCTCAACAATTGTCGCTTTGTAATTGTTAAAATCTTCAAGACGAATAGGGGAGCCGGCGGCTTCTAAGTCTTCAGCCAGCTGTGAAGCTAACTCACCGTGATAAAAATCATCTAACCCTTTTTCTGCTAAATGCTTCAAAGTTTCAGAGAGCTTTGTTAGCTTTAAAATTTTACCTTTTTTAAGGGCTTTCCCCTTAATCAAAAACTGAGCGAAATTTTCATCCGCACTTAGCTCTTCAAAGGTTTTGTTGCTGGCATCCACCAAGCTCTGGGTAACTTCAATCCCCCAGTTAGCTTGACTAATCGCCGTATCGAACAATGTGCTTAACGGTAAACCGCTTTGCCATTTGTGACTTAATTCAAGCGCGGCTTGCCAACCAGCAACTGCGCCTGCCATGGTTAATGCTGACTTTCCGCCTCGGCTCGGTATGGCATCGCTACCCTCGTAGAAAGAAGGTGTCGCGCCCTTTGCTGCTACGCCAGATGCATCAATACCAATCGGCTTTTTACCAGGTTCACTGATTAGCCAAAATCCATCTCCGCCCATGCCATTCATGTGCGGGTATTCAACCGCGATAGATGCTGCAGCAGCTACCATAGCTTCAATAGCGGTGCCGCCTTTTTCTAATATGTTCAAGCCCACTTGCGATGCCGCAAAGTGAGGGGCAGTAAACGCTATATTTGGTTTTTCACTCATTTTTAATTCCTTCAAAAACTCGGCAACCGCGCAGTCAGTTTAAGCCCAAATCAGGCAAAATGACGGGCGCTTAGGTCTTACTTCCGCTTTCTAGTTTCAACTTGAATGCGATAGGGCGCTAATGCTTTTTTTAAGTGCAACTTAAAAAAACAGGCGCGCTTTACACGTTTAGCGAGTGGTTAACTTTTTTGCTAACGCGAGAAGTGTAAGATCGTTGCCTTTTTTGCCCACTAGCGATAATCCGCACGGGGCGTTGTGTAGGGTAAACAACGGCAAATGAAGTTGGGGTAATCCCGCAAGCCCAGCTATCGCCGTGAGTGCGAGCAGAGCGTTTCTATCATTTGCCAGCGTTGTTTCATCGGCATCACATCGAGGTGCTACACCGGGTGTCGTGGGAATAATCAATACATCTATTTCTTCAAACAGCGTGTTTAAATGATTGATTACCACAGATTGTTGCGCTTTAGCTTGTTCTACTTCTTGCGTTGTTATGGTTTTACACCAATTCAAGCGCAACATTATATCTTTGGCGATATCGGGTTGAGTGTATTCAATCCATTCGCCATGTTGCTGCCATATTTCATTGCCCTGTAAGGTACGAAAGGTAGCGGCAGTTTGTAAGGTTTTTAAATCTAGCTGTGTCTCTGACAATACAATACAGTCGTTGTTATCTGCCAGCGCTGCAAGCCATGTTTTGCACAGCGATTTGTGAGCGGCCTGCTCAAATAAATGCGCTGCTATGCCAAATCGAGGCGAACCTGATATTTCACTTTGTGTTGCGCTATCTATGCAGACATTGGCAACTTTAGTCAGCGTGTTTAGGTCGCGTGTCATCCAGCCCACGGTATCAAACGACGGGGCAAGTGCCACCATATTGTCGCAGGCCACAACGCCGTGCGTGGTGCGAAGCCCCCATAACCCTTGATAGCTAGACGGTACGCGAATAGAGCCGCCGGTGTCGGTGCCAAGCCCTATGTCGGCAAGGTGCGCGCTAACGGCCACCGCTGAACCTGACGAAGAACCACCAGGTATATGAGCTGGTGCCACTGGGTTTACCAGTGTTTCGTAGTGCTTATTCTGCCCGTGTAAACTGTAGGCAAGTTCATCAGTGATGGTTTTGCCTTTGAACGCGGCGCCCGCTTGAAGCATCTTTGCTACGCAACGATTTGTGTTTTTCGGAATCGAGTGTGTGGCTAACCAATCAGGATTTCCTGCTGCGGTTGGTAATCCTTCAATGTGAAACAAATCTTTTACTGCCAGACCTAGTCCGCTAAGCGGCAATTTACTTTGACTTTTTGCCTGATTCAGCGCTTTTCCTGACGCCGAAAATGCGTCATCTTTAACACTACCGTCAAGACTGAATGCGATTTCTAGGTTTTTAATTGCCTGCGTGAACTTGGCATCACAGGGCTTCAGTACAAAAGGAGAGCTCACAGCGCGTTACTTATTCGTTATTGTTTCTTTATTCGTCTTTAGATTAATGAAACAACTGTTTCATTAAAAAGTCAAGAGAAACGAACGTTGCTTCACTGGGCACTTTAGTAAGTACGTTATTCTCTGTGAGTTACATAATTGGAAAAGCGCTGAGTAAATCGATAAAAAAACTAAGTAAGTTGCTAGAAACCTTGGGGATTTTTCTTCAGGAATGCAACTTCTTCTGGTGTCGACTCGCGCCCTAAAATTCGGTTGCGGTGGGGGTAGCGGCCAAACATTTCAATTATCTGTTGATGGCGCTTTTCAAAGGTGAATTCTCTTTCAAGGCCTTCTTGTGAAAATAGTTCCAATGCGACGTCGTGGATTGCGAGTGATTCACTATGCATAAACGGCATATACAGAAACGCGCGCTGCTGCGGTGTAAGTACCTTATCGGCTTCAACACTTACCGCTTCTTGCGCAAGAACCAAAGCCATGCTGTCTGCACTGAATGCATCTTTCTCATTGCGATGAATATTTCGGGAGAATTGATCGAGAAGAATTATTTCGGCAAGACGACCGGTAGCCGTCGCTCGCCAAGGCCACAACTCGCCCTTTATGGCTGCTGAACGCAATTTTGAAAATCGCGAAGTGATCGTTTTATCTAGTGCAGCATCTTCCTTAAACCAATGCTCTGGAGAGAGTTCTCCAAACCAAAAGTCTAGCACACCGTTAGCTTCTTCCATGACTACTTGCGTTTTATCCATATCAACTCCAACTACACGCTTTTAGCAGTGAAATTAAATTAACAGGTACGTTTTTATGCATTAAAACCCAAAATAAGCGTTGTGAATTAATACTTATACCCATTTTTAAGCGCTTTAGTTCCCTTTACGCTTGCAAAATAACAATTCTCTGCTATCCGATCTCTTTATAGTATTGCTTAAAAAGTGTTCTGTGGGAAGGGTTAACGCTTTGGACTTTCTAGCTCATCCATTTGAATGTAGATGTCAGTAATAGCGTCGACGCGGTCTGCGGCCTGGCTTCCTAATACTTCGTAGGTAAGGTTACACAGTGATGCAACCAAGCTCATTGGAGCCGCGTAACTATCAAAAGGCGAGTCACTGCCAATGTGGCTAACGAGCAGGTGGTCGACATCGTGACGATATCCTTGACCCGTTGGATCGGTAATTAATACGGTTTTACAGTGTTTAATGCTATTTAAAACAAACTTGAATTGACGGGTTCTACGACGAAAACCGAAAAGTACAACAAGATCGTTTTCGGTTAGGTCGATAATATCTTCACTCAGTGTTTGACCGGGCTGAGGAAGCACACGGACCGACGCACGAATTTGTTTGAGCTGCTGCCTAAAATGAAGTGCAATGGGGTAGGCGTTTCTAAAACCAATCAAGGTGACCTGGCCTGCTGATGCCAGCAATTTAGCAATATCTGTCAACGCCTCTGAGGAAGTGCTATCAAATGTATTGGCCAAATTCTTACTATCATTCTCATGCTGAAGAACTCCACTTGAAGGGCTCACAACAGGCACGCCTTGCTCACGTAGCTGAACAAGCGCCTCTTTAGCTTGCTGATGCGAGTCAAAACCCAGCTGGCGAAAGAAGCGACTGACTGTGGCCTTTGACGTCCCCGTTTTTTCTGCAATTAAAGACGTAGATTGACTTAATACTGCGATTGGATTCTGCTGAATATAATGCGCAATAGCCTTGCCCGAAGGGGACAAAGAGGCATAGTGGTTTTCAATTTGCTGTAAAACGTCGCTAGGGCTATTTTTTGTCATTGGTATCGCCTTATACATCTTATGCAATTATTTCACGACTTTTGTGCGATATACAAACACTACCTGAGTTCAACGCGTTCACGTACTTTAAAATAGGTTTTTCGAAGCCGATTATTGAAGTAGATCACTATAATAAGCGTTGTTGCTCATTACTAAAAAACGCTTACAAGTTTCCACTGCTCTTAAAAAACCTTATCTATATAGAGAGTTACGAATGCGTAGTAAAGCATAGGGCTAAAGTAGCACTTAATTAATCACTCATGCTTTGCAAATTGGCACTACACTTTCATAGATATAAACCGTAAAAATTCACAAAAGTGTCATCGGTTGGTAATTATCTTGTTGGTTTAGCATCGATTCTAGTTAGTAAAAACGTTTGGGGAATCGATCAGCGAACCTAGCATGATCGTGAGAAAGAGGTGAGTTGTGGCAAAGCTGTGGTCTGAATTGATCTTGCTCTTTGTGGTGATTCCCTTTGCCGTTCTCTACTGGATAAAGCATTTTGCAAATTATCTCATGCCTATTTTAGGTGTTATGGGACTTTGTTGCTTAGCTATCTTGTTAGCAGATAAGCAATTTAAACGCATTAAATTGTGGCATTGGGAAGACTATCGAACGCATTTAAAAAGTACGCTAAGGTTATTTTTGCCTTGGGCGAGCTTACTGGCGCTGGTAGTTTACTTTTTTAAACCGGAATTGTTCCTACATTGGCCTATGAACCAGCCATGGATGTGGGTAGCTACATTATTGATTTATCCGTTAGTGTCGGTCATCCCGCAAGAGATCATTTTTCGAACGTACTTTTTCCACCGTTACAAGCGAATACTGCCTTCGAAGTATGCAAGGTGGGCCTTAAGCACTTTTTTATTTGGTTTAGCCCACTTAGTGTACGGTAACTGGATTGCTGTAGTCATTTCTTGGATTGGCGGTGGCATTTTCGGTTATCGGTATATGCAAACTAATTCGACGCCCGTGGTGGTTATAGAACACGCTATATGGGGCAGTTTTTTATTTACCATCGGGCTGGGATCTTATTTAGTTATCGCGTCGTAGTTATTTGTATTAAAAATCGAAACACATGAACGCCAAGGAGTGAGGTGATGTTCAGTGCGCAACAAATATTACAACCCTCTATTTTAAATAAGCGAGCGGGGCTTTCTTTCCCACAAACCGACAGCGAACCTTTCATACAAACTTTGCTTCAACAAAGTGACGAAGGTGGCGCAATAAGCAGTTTATCAAGTGCACAGTCGCTACTCTCTCAGCTTTGGGAGAACTTTGTTTATCGATTACCGGGGTTGGCGCTAGGTTTAGTTATCATGGCGGCGTTTATCCTTTTAGCGCCACATATTGCCAAGGTTTTAGTTAAACCGTTAACCCGTACGACCACATCTCCACTGCTGCGCTCAGTCATTCAAAGAAGTGTCAGTTTAGTCTTAATTTTACTCGGTATTTATCTATTTTTGTTCTTAGCTGGGCTCACTGGGTTTGCAATCGCGGTGGTGAGTGGTACAGGTGTGGTGGGGCTTATTCTTGGTTTCGCCTTTCGCGACATCGCCGAGAACTTTATTTCAAGCCTACTGCTTACTATTCAACGCCCCTTTAGGATAGGGGATATCGTACAAATCAACGATTTCACCGGCATCATTCAGAAAGTAACGGCACGTGCGACAACGCTGGTGGATTTTGACGGCAACCATATTCAAATACCTAACGCGTCTATTTACAAAGGGGTAATCAAAAACCTTACGGCCAACCCGCTAATGCGTGGTCAGTTTGTTATTGGCGTTGGCTACGATGCTGATATACAACACGCACAGCAGATGGCGCAAGAAATTACGTCAGCACAAGACAACGTGTTAATCGACCCTGAACCGCAAATTCTCATCGACGAATTAGGCCCCTCGACCTACAACATCAAGGTTTATTTTTGGGTGGATGTAGAGAAAACGAGTGTACTAAAAATGGCGTCGGTGCTGATGCGTAAAATCACTCAGGCCTTCTTAGAGGCGAATATCAGTATGCCTGATGATGCGAGAGAGCGCATTTTCCCTGAGGGTATGCATATTTACCACGCTTCCGAGAAAGACGCTTCAAGCGCTCGCCCTTCTGAAAATGAAGCAAATGAGTTAAGTGAAATAACAACAGGCCAAAAGAACGTAAAAAGCTTGGATAGCGAAAAGAATAGTGGAGCCACAGAAAATAGAAACGAAAGGTCAAGTGCTAAAGGGGCTGGAAATTCGCGCCCACAAGAATCGAAAATCAATGATGATGTGTCTTCCGAAGCTCATGAAATACGTGAGCAGGCTCGGAATTCGAGAGATCCGGAAGCAGGAGAAAATATTCTTTAACATTTGTTATGTGAAGGATTATTGGAATGTGTCATTTGCCCTCTTTTCAAATCTAGAAGGGAAACGAACATATTGAACGTGCTGCAGCATAGCTAGCCAGAAGTGAGGAGATGTTCAGCAAAAGCTGGGCTTGTGGATTTGCTCGTCGCGCTATTAAACAGGCGCGACGGGCGATAGATTACATCTACCAAGGAATCCTTGCCATAAGTTGACATGCGCTTTCATGGCGCTGCTGTATTGATTGAATCCGTCTTGTGACTGTTGCCTGATGTAGCGTTTGAATTCCTCGTGCAGCGACGGCTGCGCAAGCCAGTCTTCCCATAATGGGGCTAGTTTGTAATGGTATTGATTTACCAAACTTCCTACAGGTTGTATCTCCTCAATAAAGAAAAGATAGAATACATTACGCAATATTTTTGCTTTGTCGCTGGCGCGGCCTTCTGGGCAGCTTACAGCATCAAGCTCGGTTTCAAGCATATTCGTAAGCAATGAGAGGTTTTGCGTTAAGGTTTGTTGTGTATGCCAAAGTGTAGCGGGTAACCTGGCTGAGCGTATAATTTTTAACTGTTGTTCAAGCTCGCTGCTCTCAATAATACGCTCACTATTATTTTCATTCGTAGCCTCTGTTTCTGTATCGCTCAATAGCAATTCTTTGTTACTTAAGCTGTTAATGTAATAAAGCGCGTTTACGCTAGAAAGTGCGTCTTTATTATTCTCAACTGAGAAAAGACGTTCAGGTGTGTTAAGCGCCAGACGCAACTCTTGGCTCCCTTGGACTAGGTTTGCCCACGTTTTACTGTAGTCTTGTGTCTTTTGTTCACGCCACGATGCGATGGTTGCTGCCAGTGCCGCGTTTCTCTGGTTAGACTTGTTTTCTTTCGTGAGCGCTGCTTCACAGCTGTTGAGTACATTAAGCAGCTTGCTCTCATAAACAAGCCGCTGTGATGGCAGCTGACTTTTTCCTAGCGACGTATTGCGTTCGGCAACCACTGTGCCTAACTCACAATCTTGCAGCGCATAAAACTCACGCAGGTTTATATTCACGCCCTCAATAGCGTGTTTAAGCGTGGCGGAGTCAGCAAGTTTGGGAAGCGGGGTGGTAATCTTATCGTTAAACGAATCGGGGAGGGGCGTATCGAGTACACGCGAGAGTCGTGCGGCGTAATCGTCAATGCTTTGCTTTACGGTACTACCGCCAAAACAGCCTAGCAAAGCAAACATGGCAACGCTGATGACACCAGCGCGGCAAGCGTTTCTTAGTTGCGAAACTTTTGGGTGCCATGGTTTCACTTGGAAAATATTCACGCGGAGGCACCAGTATGAAGTCCGCGCCCGCCATCGACATAAATGATTTGTCCAGTGATGTAAGGGGCCGAAGCCAAGAACGACAATGTTTTAGCAATATCATTTGGTGTACCTAGTTCACCCAGTGGAATACTCGATATCAGTTTGTCTTTTTCGTCCTCGTCCATTTCCCGTTCTGGCCACAAAATTGCCCCTGGCGCAATACCATTTACGCGAACGTTGGGGGCTAAGTCTATAGCTAACGATTGGGTTAGTGAGGCAAGACCGGATTTAGCAATGAGGTAAACACTGTGTTTGGGAAGTGGACGATCGATATGCATGTCGACCATATTGATAATGCAGCCTTTACTTACCGCTAATGCTGGTGCCAATGCTTGTGACAAAAACAATGGCCCCTTCACGTTACTGCCTATTAGAGATACCCAGTCGTCTTCTGAAATTTCGCCCACCGGAGTGGGATAAAAACTAGAAGCATTGTTTACTAAAACGTTTATCTGACCCCAAATGCCTAATGCTCGCTGCCCAAGTGCACTTACTTCGTCTGAATTACAAAGGTTGGCTTGGATACAGGTAGCAGAGTCCTCCCGCTCACTATTTAGCTTTTCAGCCAGTGCAAGTGCCTCGTCTTTAGAATGCCCATAATGGATAATAACGCGATAGCCTTCGCTATGAAGCTGACACGCCATGGCGGCGCCAATTCGCTTTGCTGCCCCGGTAATGAGTGCTACAGGGCCTGAGTTTGTCATAATAAAAGCTACTCTCTATTTTAAATCGACTTATATCTATTTACAGTTTGCGGTGCTTTCTTTCTTAATCCGCAGGTAAAACGGCTGATGGGCAACAAATGCAAGCGAATTTGTTTGTCACATCAATGCTTGTAAATGTCATCTATTATTTGTTTGGCTTGCGTAATGTAATGCGCGCCGAATAATAACCCGTGATTTAAAATATGGTAAAGCTGGTAAATTGGTTTTCTTAATCGGTAATTTTTTTCAATTGGGGTGTGTTGATGGTAACCCTCAAAGAAAGATTGGGGAAAGCCACCAAACAATTCGGCCATGGCAAGGTCGGTTTCCGCATCGCCAACATACACAGCGGGGTCAAATAACACCGGTCCTTTTTTATTAATGCCTGCATTGCCCGCCCACAAATCGCCATGAAGTAGTGAAGGGTGGGGTTGATGTAAGCTCAAGAGATGTCTTACTCGAGTAACAATATCGTCTATATTGCCATCTCCGCTTTTCCATGTACCAATTGATGCCAAGCGTTCTAGCATGCTACCAATCCGTTTTTCTGCAAAAAAGTCAGCCCAAGACGCCATTCTTCCATTGGTTTGTACACTGGCACCAATGTAATTGTCATGCGGCCATCCATAGCTGGTGTAGGCGTTAACCGCATGAAGTGCAGCGAGTTGCTGTCCTAAAATGAAATAGTCATTATCAGTAGGTTCAATAAATCGAACGTGAGAAAGTACCAAATATTCCATATTAGGCGTTTCATTGGCTGTAATTCCATGGCAAATGACTCGCGGGGTAGCAATGGTTTGCGTGTTAGCGATGGCCGCTAGTCCTTCGGCTTCATGAGATAATTGCTGAGTATCATCATATTTGCGGGTTTTAACAAAGTAGCGATGGGTCGTATCTTTTATGATGTAACTTTCGTGTGTATCTCCGCCACTTACTCGGTCGGCTTTTTGGCAGCTAAAAAACTGCTGGGTTTCATCTGAAATATGCTCGCTGATAAAATGCCACATATTGCACGCTCTGCTTGTTTTAATGCTTTTTTTAAGGCGATTGGAGTGTTGAGTGACTACTTTCCTATGGCACACTAGAACACCAGCGAATAGCTAGTCCAGCAACCTTTATCGCCTTACACTAAAGTATGGGATAAAAACGGTGAAATGCATAAATTCCTACTCAAAATCTTCCTAAACGAAATCAAACCTCCACAAATTAGCCAATAAAGGCTTTTCGATATTGAAGTTGCCCCTACACTGGTTATAATCCACAACTTGCTTTAATACTGAGAAAACTCAGTAAGTTCGACGCGTATGCAGTTTTGCAGTACCAATGCGCTGTATTTTTATGTTGTACTTTAGTCGCTTCAAATAAAGCAAGTTTCGAGTGCTATAAAGCACGATTAAATTTTCAAAAACATGCATGTGGCGCAGAGTAGGCGTCACCACTGTAAAGGAATTAAAATGCCTGTAATTACCCTTCCTGATGGAAGCCAACGCGCTTTCGATAACGCTGTTTCTGTACTAGATGTTGCAAATGATATTGGCCCTGGTTTAGCCAAAGCAACCATTGCAGGAAAAGTAAACGGTGAGTTAGTTGACGCCGTTGATATGATTGACGCGGACGCACAACTTCAAATTATTACTGCAAAAGACGATGAAGGTTTAGAAATTCTTCGTCACAGTTGCGCGCACTTGTTAGGTCACGCTATCAAACAACTTTGGCCTAACACCAAAATGGCTATCGGCCCAGTTATCGACAACGGTTTCTACTACGATGTTGATATGGAAGAAAGCCTAACCCAGGAAGATTTAGCCAAACTAGAAAAGCGTATGCTTGAACTGGCTAAAACTAATTACGACGTGGTTAAGAACAAAGTTAGCTGGCAAGAAGCACGCGATGCATTTGAAGCGCGCGGCGAAAGCTACAAAATAGAAATTCTTGATGAGAACATCAGCAAGGACGACCGCCCAGCACTGTATCACCACGAAGAATACACAGATATGTGTCGTGGCCCTCACGTGCCAAACATGAAGTTCTGCCATCACTTCAAACTGATGAAAGTGGCAGGTGCTTACTGGCGTGGCGATAGCGACAACAAAATGCTTCAGCGTATTTACGGTACTGCGTGGGCAGATAAGAAGCAGCTTAAATCTTACCTACAGCGCTTAGAAGAAGCTGAAAAGCGCGACCACCGTAAAATTGGTAAAGCACTTAACCTTTTCCATTGGCAAGAAGAAGCGCCGGGTATGGTGTTTTGGCACAACGACGGTTGGTCAATTTACACCGAGCTAGAAAGCTACGTGCGTAAGAAGCTTCGTGAATACGATTATGACGAAGTTAAAGGCCCATTAATGATGGACCGCTCGCTTTGGGAAAAATCAGGTCACTGGGACAAGTACGCTGAAAACATGTTTACGACTGAATCTGAAAAGCGTGAATATGCCGTTAAGCCAATGAACTGCCCAGGCCACGTACAGATTTTCAACCAAGGTTTGAAGTCGTACCGCGACCTGCCTCTTCGTATGGCTGAGTTTGGCTGCTGTCACCGTAACGAACCATCGGGTGCACTACATGGTCTAATGCGTGTTCGTGGCTTTACGCAAGACGATGCTCATATTTTCTGTACTGAAGAACAGATCCTAGAAGAGGTGAGTGGCTGTATTAAGATGGTGTACGAGACATACGCCGCGTTTGGTTTCGAAAACATCAAAGTTAAGTTGTCTACTCGCCCAGAAAAGCGCGTAGGTGCTGACGAGATTTGGGACAAATCAGAAGCTGCGCTTGCAGATGCACTTAAAGCCAATGACATCGAGTTCGATTATCAGCCTGGAGAAGGTGCGTTCTACGGACCGAAAATTGAGTTTACACTGCACGATTGCTTAGACCGTGCATGGCAGTGCGGAACCGTACAGCTAGATTTCTCAATGCCAGGTCGCTTGGGCTCTACTTATGTAGCAGAAGATGGCGAACGCAAAGTGCCGGTTATGATTCACCGCGCTATTTTGGGTTCACTAGAACGCTTCATTGGAATTTTGACCGAAGAATTTGCAGGTTTCTTCCCACTCTGGTTGGCACCTCAGCAGGTTGTGGTAATGAATATTACCGACAAACAAGCTGAATATGCCTCAGATTGTGTAAAAAAACTGCAAGAATTAGGTTTTAGAGCAAAGTCTGACTTGCGAAATGAGAAGATCGGCTTTAAAATCCGCGAGCACACTTTGAAGCGTATTCCGTATATGCTAGTTGTGGGCGATAAAGAAATGGAAGCGGGCGAAGTAGCAGTACGCTCTCGTCGCGGTGACGACCTAGGCAAAATGCGCCTGGAAGACTTTATTGCCATGGCTCAACAAGAAGTTGTTGAAAAGACGATTAAGTAGTTGAGCAAATTGTGTATAATACACAATTAAGGTGTCTGCTTTTGGTTTTACTTCGGGTCAACCGACCTCCCAAAAGCAGACAAAAGAATTAAATGTTTGGAGGAATAGCACATTAAAGGCGCTAACAACAAGGCTCAGGGCGACAAAGCCCGCATTAACGATGAGATTAAAGCCAGAGAAGTAAGATTAATTGGCAAAGACGGTGAACAGGTTGGTGTGGTTTCGCTAGCAGATGCTACGCGTGCCGCTGAAGAAGCGAGCCTAGATCTAGTAGAAATCAGTCCAAATGCCGAGCCGCCAGTCTGTAAAGTTATGGACTATGGCAAATTCCTCTTCGAAAAAAGTAAAGCTCAGAAAGAGCAGAAGAAAAAACAGAAGCAAATTCAGGTCAAGGAGATTAAATTTCGCCCTGGCACTGATGAAGGCGATTACCAGGTAAAACTGCGCAACCTGCGTCGCTTTCTTGAAGGTGGTGATAAAGCCAAAGTTACGATCCGCTTCCGCGGTCGTGAAATGGCGCACCAAGACATCGGTATCGATCTACTAAATCGCGTTAAAGGTGATTTGGAAGATATCGCTACTTGCGAGTCTTTCCCACGTCGTGTGGAAGGCCGTCAGATGATCATGGTGCTAGCCCCAAATAAGAAGTAGTAACGGTCTAAAGTTTTAAGGAATCTGCACCCTTAAACACCTTGCTGCTAAACATTAGCCGGTATGAAGTGACTGCAACACGAAAAATACCGATATTAAACAATGCGGAGTTTTAGCAATGCCTAAAATGAAAACTGTAAGCGGTGCCGCCAAACGTTTCAAGAAAACGGGTTCTGGCCGCTTTAAAAGCAAACAGTCTCACTTACGTCACATTCTGACTAAGAAGAGCTCTAAGCGTAAACGTCACCTTCGTGGCAAAAAACTGGTTCATGACTCTGATACCAAATTGGTTCAGCGCATGTTGCCTTACGTATAAGACTTAGGAGACTGATTAATGGCTAGAGTAAAACGCGGCACTATCGCACGTGCTCGTCACAAAAAAGTCCTCAAGCAGGCAAAAGGTTATTACGGCGCACGTTCACGTGTATATCGCGTAGCGGTACAAGCTGTAACTAAAGCTGGTCAATATGCTTACCGTGACCGTCGTCAGCGCAAGCGTCAATTCCGTCAACTATGGATTGCACGTATTAACGCTGCTGCTCGTCAAAATGGTATGTCATACAGCCGTTTCATTAACGGTTTGAAGAAAGCGTCTGTTGAAATCGATCGTAAGATCCTTGCCGACATCGCAGTACATGACAAAGCAGCTTTCAGCGCACTAGTCGAAGCGGCTAAAGGCGCATTAGCTTAATTATTAACTAATTAAGTTTAAGTTCTTTCGGAAAAAGGCGAGCAGGATGCTCGCCTTTTTTCGTTTTTGGGGTTCAGACTTTGTTTTAAACTTATTTAGTCCATTGTTTAACAACGCCCTTCTAATATCCACTTGTTGAATATCTGTAGAAAAGCGCGCCTTCTCTAGCTTTACTCTAGGTTTTCATGCGCAAAGAACAAAAGAGTAGGGGGGCTTCTACATGTGGAATTTTAAACACAAAAAAGCAGAGCCAAAGCTCTGCTTATATTCGCAGCTTAGTACTAAGTACTATTATTTTTTCTCTACACGCCCGTAGCGGTCTGAAAACCTAACTATATCATCTTCACCAAGGTATGCGCCCGATTGAACCTCTATAAGCTCTAGCGGGATTTTTCCGGGGTTTTCTAATGCGTGTACTGCACCGATTGGGATATAGACAGATTCATTCTCTGTTACTAATTGAGTATTGTCATCAATAGTCACATTTGCACTGCCCGATACCACAATCCAATGCTCAGCGCGGTGGTGGTGCATTTGCACAGATAGTTTTTCACCAGGTTTTACCGTAATACGTTTAACTTGAAAGCGTGCACCGCTGTCAATTGAATCGTAGCTACCCCACGGACGGAAAACTTCACGATGGAATTCAAACTCAGGGCGTTTTTCAGCTTTTAGCCTGTTGACCACGGTCTTAATACTTTGAGCGTCATCTTTATGTGCGACCATAACGGCATCTTTGGTTTCGACCACAATAACGTCTTCTAAGCCAATGACAGATACTAATCGCTGTTCTGCGTTCACGTAACTATTATTAGTATTTTCTAAAATAGTATCGCCTACACAAACGTTGCCGTTGTCATCTTTATCGGCAGTTTCCCAAAGCGATGTCCAACTGCCTACATCGCTCCACCCTGCATCTAATGGCACCATTGCAGCGCTGTCAGTTTTCTCCATCACAGCATAGTCAATAGAGTCATCAGGGCACGCGGAAAATATCTCAGAATCTACTCGAATAAAGTCTAAATCAGGTGCTTCAGTTTCAATTGCGCGACGGCAAATCTCTAGCATCTCTGGGTGATATTTACCTAATTCTTCAATATAACGGCTGGCTTTAAACATAAACATGCCGCTATTCCAGAAAAAATCACCTGACTCAACGTACTGTTTTGCTGTTTCAAGTTCTGGTTTTTCTACAAAGTCAGCTACCTCAAATCCAACATTCAGTACATTTCCAGCCTTGATGTAGCCATAGCCGGTGTGGGGCTGGTCTGGAACTATACCAAAAGTTACAAGCTTTCCTTCGTTTGCTAATGCTTCTGCTTTAGTAATGGCACTATGAAATGCGCTTTGGTCTTTAATTAAATGGTCCGCAGCGAGGACAAGAAGAACAGGGTCATTCTCATTTTTTGTGGCATGTAATGCCGCAAGTGCTATTGCTGGTGCAGTGTTTCGCCCAATGGGCTCTAATAAAATACCATCATGCTCTATATTTTTTTTACGAAGCTGCTCAGCAACTAAAAATCGATGCGCATCGTTACATATAAATACAGGAGGCTCGGCATTGGTTCCTTTAAGTCGAGTAATTGTATCTTGAAGCATCGTGCTGTTGGATGTAAGCGACAAAAACTGTTTTGGAAGAGCGGCGCGAGACTTTGGCCAAAGGCGGCTACCAGTGCCGCCAGCCAATACAACAGGTTTCATATGATGATGTCCTTTTCTTGATTTGGTGTACTTCTAATATGCGTTTTTGTTAATGAATCCATTAAATACAGTCATGAATACAATTTTAATATCGAACCAAATAGACCAGCGGTGTATATAGTCTAAATCGTACTCTACACGCTGTACCATCTTGTTCGTGGTTTCCGTTTCACCGCGCAAACCATTCACTTGTGCCCAACCCGTAATACCAGGCTTAACTTTATGTCGCAGCATGTAACCTGTGATGATCTTACGATATTCCTCATTGTGAGCAACCGCGTGCGGGCGAGGGCCTACAATTGACATGCGACCCTGCAGAACATTGATAAACTGAGGTAGTTCATCTAGCGATGTGCGCCTTAAGAAACCACCTATTTTGGTTAAACGCGCGTCGTTTTTCGTTGCTTGCTTAACAACTGCTCCGTTGTCTTGGGTAGTCATAGACCGGAATTTATAAACCGTAATTTGTTTACCATCTAATCCGTAACGCTTTTGTTTGAAAATGACTGGCCCTTTAGATGTGAGCTTAACTGCGGCCGCAATTGCTAACATGGGAACGGAAATCAACATTAAGATCAGACTGCTTAATACAACATCTTCAAACCGCTTCAATACGTCACTGGCGCCTTGGAATGGGGTGTCATATACACTTAGTGCCTGTACATTACCCACGGTTTGCCAGCGAGCGTTAAGCAAGTTGTACATAAAGAAGTTCGGAATTACATAAACGTTAGCGGTGGTATCGCTGCACTGTTCAAGAATTGCACGAATGCGATTTTCTGCACTCATTGGCAATGCTATGTAGATGTAATCAACTTCGTTGCGCTTGGCCATTTCAATGGCTTCTTCAATGTTGCCGAGCACAGCACCCTGCATCTCATGAGGGAGACGTTCTGCTTCACGGTCATCATAAATACCGTTAAAGCGAATACCTAAATGTTCGTTCTGTTGTATCTGAAGAGCAACATTCGCGCCTAAATGAGTAGCGCCAATGATAATAGAACGGCGTGTGTTCAAGCCGCTTTTGCGAATGCGGAAGAGAAACTTGCGCATAATAAAGCGCCACAGAATCAAAACGACAAATGAAGATGCAAACCAAAGCAATATTGCAGGAGGTGGCGTTTTTATTTCTTGAACGAAAAAGTACCCCATCGACATGGTACCGAGAACGCTCAATGTCCATGTGATTGCAGCCGCTCTTAGCATTTCAGGCGTTCTGTGCCCACGCCACGACCGATATAACTCAACGCCTTCGGCAGAAATTTGAAAGCAAATAACGTTCACAAAAAGAAGAATTAAGCTGGTGGTATCTATCTGGGTACCGTAATACGCTGCTGCTGAATAATACAAAATCGTTACCAGCGAAAGATCGATGAGTCTGTAAATGGTTGAAAAACCACTTTGGTTCCTGACTACCAAACCACCATTAGTATTAGACTCAACGGGGTGAGCTTTAAGTGCTTTGTTAGATTCTACTCTATTGTCCATTTAAGTAATCTCTAAGTGAAAAAGTGAAGCCTGTAGCCAAAGCTAACGACAACAAAAACAAGCTAAGCCATGAATTAAGAAGAATAGCGAAGACAACTTATGGAAGTTATGCAAATACTGAGCCCACTTTTAAGCGCGTAAGATGAATAATCACAACGTGCTGATTATATTCGCGTTGAAATTTTTCACGTCTAACGCTTAAGTGCTCTAGCAACAGCGTATTATATGGATATTGTAATTTTATTACAAAAACAAAGTTCATTCCGTACTAATTTGGTGCAAAATGAGTAGAATACGGCGCTAGCGCTTTTCATAAACAATATAAATAAGATAGCATATACCGCATTTGCAGCCTTGGACATATAGATGCAACAATATCTAGGTATAAGTTGCAGTACTTTGTTAACTGACTGTTGAGTCAAACAATATAGAGCAAATTGACTTTTGCTCTAATGTGTTCGCTAGTAATGTTCACAGCCTAGCAAAGCAAAAGCGGCACGCCTATTGCTCGACATTGATTATCCATGAACTATTAAGGCATTCACCTTGTTTAGTTTGTAAGAATTACACATATTCCGGCTGTTTCGCGGTTTATAGCGTTTACGTAAGGATGTATTTGAAAGCGCTATATCGAAATAATGCACCGTTTTAATACACCCAAGCCATCGTAGGAAGGAAATAACATGTTAAAAAGGACCAAAAGCATAATAGCTCTGTCGGTAATTTGCGCCACACCGACTCTATTTGCCCAAGAGGCTGGTCGAATTCAAGCTGGGCAATTTGATTTGATCCCTTCATTTACGTCTTCGATGGCGTATGTTGACAACGTGGCGAATGCACGAGATAACCAAAGTAAAATATACAGCTGGCGTACCACTTTATCCCCTGAACTTATTGCCGCTACGCAAGTCAACGGCAACCCCGTTCAGATTGGTTATAGACTGGAGCGTGGTGTATATTTTTCCAGTAGCAATGATGATTATACCGACCATTTTGTAGAAGCTTCGGGTGACTTTGAATTGAATAGTCGTCATCGTGTGAGTGCGCTCGCTCAATATGAAGATGGTCATGAAGATCGCGGTACCGGCTTCTCAATTGGTACTGGGTTGGATATTTCAACACCAGATACTTATAAAAGCTCGAACCTTTCTGCTGAATACACGTATGGTGCCGTGACTTCTGATGGTCTTATTACATTAAAAACACGTCGACAATCACTAGACTATGACAGATCTGAAGACGCCTATTTGATCCGCGATAGGGTAAAAACCATGGTTGGCGGTGAGTTTGGCTACCAAATTGGAGCTGCAACTAGTGCTGTTATTGATATTACGCAAACCTACGTTAGATATGATGAGCAGTTAGACTTTGTCACTCGCGACAGTGATGAGACACGCGTTTTAGTTGGTGTTGTTTGGGAAAGCACTGCTGCGACAACAGGTTTTGCAAAAGTAGGTTATAAAGAGAAAGAGTTTGAGGATCAATCACGAGGGACATTCTACGGCACAGATTGGGAGGTTGGAATAGATTGGCAACCAGTGAGCTATTCTACGTTTAGAATCTCGACAAGTGCAGATACCTTCGAAACGAATGGTGAAGGCGATTTCATCCGTGGACAAAACTATAGTGTTCGCTGGAATCATGATTGGCTTGAGCGTTTAAGTACCTCGTTTAGTGTCACTCAACAAGATGACGAATATGTATTTAACGAAATTGATATCGATAATAGAGACGACGAACTCATGAATTACTCCGCATCTTTGAGTTATCAAGCTCGCAGATGGTTAAAATTCAGCACTTATTATCAGTATACGGATCGAGATAGTAACCGAGAGACCATTGGCTATGATAAGAGCGAAATTGGGGTGACTGCTGAGGTAACACTGTGAAACGACAGGTAATTAGTTTAGCTTCGATACTATTCATATTTCTTTACTCGGCGTTTTCCTTCGCTCAGGAAGGAAACTTGAGCATGAGTCAGTATCAACTTGGATCTGGTGACAGAATAAAAATCAGTGTTTTCGGCCAAGATGATCTTTCGATGGAAGTACGTCTACCTGACGTCGGTACAATTAATTATCCATTCTTAGGGGAAATTAAATTGGTTGGCTTAACTGCCGATGAAGTCGAAAAGAAAATTTATGATGGTTTGCTAGGGGATTATTTGGTTAACCCTTCTGTCTCAGTAGCTATCATTGAATACAGGCCCTTCTTTATTGATGGTGAAGTGAAAAGGCCGGGCGGCTATCCATATCAACCAGGCCTTTCTGTTAATAAAGCGGCTGCATTAGCCGGCGGTTACACAGAGCGAGCGGCCCGCGACAAAATTACCATAATTCGTGAAAAGGACGGCAGAACAAACGAATTCACCGTAACCGTGAGCGATATGATTCAGCCTGGTGATATTATCACCATTAATCAGCGTTTCTTCTAAATTACGTAGCGTGCAGGAAATAAAATGGCAGTAAATGGCAGGGAAGAGTTCAATGCTGGTGTGTTTGAAAATGAGACCATCGACATTGCTCATTATTTGGGAATTATTAAGCGTTACGCATTTCGAATTGTATCATTAGCAATTGCATTTACGATCTTAGTTGCATTGCTAGTTATGCGTATGACGCCCATGTTCACTTCTACTACAACTATTTTAGTAGAGGCAGAAAAGGCGAACGTTGTTTCAATAGAAGAAGTATATGGTCTTGACACAAAGCGCAAGGACTATATGCAAACGCAATTTGAAATACTGCAATCCCGTCAAATTGCAGAACGCACGGTTGAAAGCTTATCGCTTTATAATAACGAAGAGTTTATGCCAGTTGATGAGGGCCCTAGTCTATTCGATGAACTAAAAGCTAGGGTAGCCGAAGCTTTACCGTTTCTTCCACAGGAAGAGCCTAAAGATTTAACTGAAGAGCAAATTTTAGCGGCTAAAAAGCGCAAAGCTACTTCACTCTTAATGAGCGCACTTACCGTTGAAATGGTCGATAATACGCAAGTAATGAGAATAACCATTACTACTGAATCACCTACACTTTCAGCGGAACTGGCTAACGCAGTCGCAGACGTCTACATTGAAAACTATCTGCAGGCTAAGCTTGATATGACTGCGAAAGCAACGTCTTTTCTTACAGATAGCTTAGAAGGCCTCAAGCAAAAGCTTACTGTGGCTGAACGTAATCTTGCTAAGTTTTACGAACAAAATCAAGTCGTTAACATAGATGGTGTAGTGGGCTTAGCGGCCGATGAACTAGAGCAGCTGAGCAAGCAGTTACTCGATGCGCAAACCGCACTTAAGCTCAATGCTGTTATTTATAGACAAACGCGCAACGATGTTTCGTTAGAAGACATAGCGCGTCTTCCTGAAGTACTGAATCACCCAACCATCAGAGATGTTCGACGTGACGAAGCAAAGGCGATGACGCGCGTGAGCGAACTGAGTAAAGTTTATGGCCCTAAACACCCTAGAATGATTGCTGCGAATGCAGAGCTTTCTTCTATCCGGGAAACACTGAGTAGTCAGATTAGAGATTTGATAACGAGTATTACAACGCAATACGAAGTGTCGGAAGACCGCGTTGTACAGCTAGAGCAAGAAGTCGCGCAAGCGAAAGCTGAGTTCCGTTCACTGTCAGCGTTAGACAACCAGCGGCGAGCTCTGCAACGTGAAGTTGATATTAATCAGCAGCTTTACAACTCTTTCTTTACTCGTTTGAAGGAAACTGATGAGCTGGGCGGCTTTGAGTCAGCAAATGCTCGAGTACTCGACGCGGCGTTACCCAAATATACGCCTTCCGAGCCCAACAAAAAGCTGTTAATAGGTGCCGCTTTTGTTTTTAGTATGGGCTTTGGCGTTTTCTTGGCTATTGCCATGGAAACTCTAAACAGCGGTATTCGCTCGGTAGAAGATGTTGAGCGTAAACTTGGACAGCGTATGTTGGGTCTTATCCCATGGCTTCCACACAAGAAGAAGACTGACTTACCAATTCGTTCTTTCTTTGATGGTAAAAAGCATCAATTTGCAGAGTCGGTTCGTACCCTGCGGACTAGCTTATCATTATTGAATTTAGATAAAGAGCAGCAGGCCATAATGATTACATCGAGCGTGCCTAAAGAAGGTAAAACTACCGTTTCGATTAATTTAGCGTTTGCCTTGGGGCAGCTGGATAAGACCATACTGATTGATGCCGACTTACGTCGCCCTAGCGTTGGCAAGCAATTTGGCATTCCAAATTACCAGCCCGGTGTTGCGAACTTAATCTTAAAATCACATACTTTTGATGAATGCTTAGTGCAGGATGAAGAATCTAATATAGATATATTATCCGCAGGAACTATCCCATCAAATCCACAAGAATTACTAGCCGACAAAGGCTTCGGCGAACTTATCGCCCAGCTCAAGACCCAGTACAAATACGTTGTTGTTGATACTGCACCAACTCAAGCTGTTAGTGACTCTATGGTTATTGCAAACTCATGTGATTCTGTAATCTACGTAGTTCGTGCAGACAGTACCAGTGAGAAGTTAATAAATAATGGTTTGTCTCGATTCCTTCAAGTTGGTCATCGTCTTGATGGGGTAGTGCTAAATCAAGTAGACTTACGTAAATCTGGTGCAGCACAAAGGTATGCTGGATTCTACGACCAATACGGTTATACGAGTCATAAAGACAGCTAACAGTAATTATTGATAGATATACATAGTCATATATTGCCTGGCATCGACGACGGTGCCAGGTCTTTAGATATCGCCTTAGAAATGGCACAGCAAGCTGTTGACTGTGGTGTAAGTCACATGGTTTGCACGCCTCATATCCATAAAGGCTACTTTGACAATTCTTCCAGCACGATAAAGCCTGTATTTGACGAGTTTGTGAAAACTGTCAAAACAGCGGCGATTCCCCTAACACTTTCTTATGCAGCTGAAGTGAGAGTGAATGAGCTTATTCCCGTTTGGTTCAAACAAGGGGAGCTACCATTCATCGGTGAATTAAGCGATAAAAAAATACTTCTGCTTGAAATGCCTCATAGCCATGTTCCCCAGGGGCTTGAGACCCTAGTTAAATGGTTATTAAGAAATAACGTTCAACCTCTTATAGCGCATCCAGAACGAAATCGGGAGTTGTTAGCAGAGCCAACTAAATTTAGCTGGCTTCAGCGACAAGGGTGTTTGTTTCAAGTTACCGCTGGCGCTTTGACGGGGCGATTTGGAGACAACGTAGCACAATTTGCAATAAGTTTAATGCAGCGAAAAGCATTTCATGTCGTTGCTTCTGATACCCATGATTTAGTACGACGGCCTAATGACATGAGAGATGCGTTTGACGTTGTCGCCGCCTTCGATAGGGTCTTCGCTCAAGACGTTTTCATTAACAAGCCTGGTGAAATAATAGGTAAAGCACTTAGGCACGGTGTTTAATGAAGGCGTTTAATCTCGCTAGCCACTACAACCAACAAACTTTTAGTACTTCGCTCAAATGGATCGTAGCGCTTATGGCGTTATGGAGTTTAGTGTGGAGTGTGCAGCTTTTTATTTCGGGTAATGCGTACTATAGCGTAAAGAATAACATTGATATGTGGCAGCAAAGGCCTGAGCGTGCGACTACAGAGAAGATAGAGCGAGCTCTAAATAAAATAGAAACAGCGCTTAGTTATTTCCCGAAAAACGCACTCTACTATCAAGTACAAGGGCAATTATATGAATGGAAAACATATAGTGTGGGTGACGCCGGCGTGTCGAGCGACACTCAAACAGCAGCTTTTGATTCGAAGAGAAACTTATACCAAGCCTTTACCGCCTACGAAAAGAGTCTAGAGCTAAGACCGAATTGGAGCGGCAGTTGGATAGGGCTAGCGTCAGTTAAGTGGAAACAGAGAGAATTAGATAGTGCATTCTATGATTATGTAACGCGTGCCGTTGATGTGGGAGCACAAGATGCCATAGTGCACAAATTTATCGTAGAATATGGCTTAGACATGTTTGCCGCACGCTCAGTGCATTACGTAAAAGTGAAAGATCTATTAAAGCGCCATTTAGATTTAGGAATTCAAAATCCACTTAGCAGAAACTTTGTTTTAGAAGCTATCCAAAAGCATAGCGCAGAGGAAGTAGTGTGTCGTTGGTTGAATACTTCGAGTTACCCTGTCAAAAAGCGTATACCTAATTGCGTGACATACGACTAAAAACGACCGAAATTAACTTTTTCCTTTCAACCAGTCCCAAAGCCCCAGTGAAAATCCTTCGAAAAGGTTTATTCCTAACCAACTTTTGAGGATATAAAGAAGTACCAAACCAAGTATTAACGATACGCAGAAAAAAAGCGCAACAGTTGCTGCCATAGCAATTCTGCCAATTCTACTTTCAGTTCTGGATAAATCTCGTTTATCTATTCCAGCTAACAGTACGAAATAATAGCGGCTGCGTAGGAGGCTAATGGTGCCCCGAACATCCACTTTATGATTACCCCAACGTCTTCCCGCAAGCGCAGTATTTAAATGAGATAATTGTTCATCAGAGAATGAATCAGCTACTTTTTTCGGCATACGCTCAAGCATGTGTTGAACGTTGGGCTCTTCTCTAACGGGGCGTTTAATTTTTAAAACCACACTGCGTCCTTTTACGATAAAACGATCGAGAAAAAATTGAGTTAAGCAGTTTATCTATGTGATTGCCTTCCCATAGAAATATCTCTGCTTAGCGCTCCTAATGCTAAAAGAACAATAAATATAGCCGTATTTGCTGGTGCTTGTAGAGGGAAATCCACACTGCTGTGCAAAGCCATGCCGATAGTTGCCATAATACTTGCAAAAGCGGTGCCTCTGGGTAAAGGGTGGCGTCTATTTCGAACGGCGCTAAGAGCATTTTTAGTACACAACAGCACTAGCAGAGCAAGAACAAAGGCACCTACGACACCAAACTCAATGCTAAATTGAAGATATTCGTTGTGTGCGTGATCGTAAAAGTGCTGAATACTTTCACTCTGAAATTGAGGGTAAACGGTGTAAAAAGTTCCACCTCCGGTACCTATTAGTCCGTATTTACCTAATAGGGGGAGTGCGTCTGTTATTACTTCATCTCTACTTTCTTGTGCGAAGTTTGTTTGTTCTAAGCGCTGTTGCACTTGCTTGAGGCCAAAAAGACTACTGACTAACAAAATATCGATAATCAGCATGCTGATAAACAAAGTGATATAGCTTTTTTGACGGGGCTTAAAGTAAATCAAGCCAAGCGTGGCTGTAATTGTCATGGCTATAAAAAAAGCGCTATTACCCATTCGAGAACGGGACATGACTAACGCAATCACCATTATAATTATGCCTATTCTAAATAGTACTTTGTTACTTAACCAAAACTTCACCAGCCTTCGCAGCCTTTCTCGTTTACTGGTGGTGTTGTCTTGATGCAAACTCGCTATCAAATACCCGATTGCGGCACTCAAACAGAGCATTAGAAAATTTGCGTAATGATTCTTGTAAATATAGCTGCCAGTCGCGATGTGCGAAACCGGCTGTTTGAACACCAGGCTGTACTTAATACCTGAAAGTACTTCTAGTGCGCCGTAGATAGCCTGAAATATGCCAGCTGCGCTAATGACTATAAGGGTGTATCGCAAACGCTTAGCTGAATTGACAAGGGTTAATGCGATGAAAAATAGAAAACAATAGGCAAGAGATTTGAAGAAAGTTACGTCGCTCTGGCCTACATCAAAACTCAAAGATAGCCACCTTGAAGTAACGTTCTCTTGGTTACCCCATTGCTCACTTAAGAGGTAGCTTACACGTTCAGGTCTTATTGCCTCGACCAGCGCAAAGGGTAGAGGAACAATATTGATAAGCTGCCAAGCAAGAAAAATAACCCAAAGAATAATGAATGTTCGATATTTTGTGTAGAGTTGATGAAGTAGAGAAGTGTTTAGCAGAACCAAGGTGCCGCCAATTGAAAACAGCGACATTTGCATCAGCGCCCACGCCCACGGGCGATTTGCGCCCAACGACAGAGGAAGCCAGAACAATGTGAATAAAAGAAAACCGAAAAGAAACTTTTCGGTTTTCAGAACATTAACCATAAACAACTACAACAAAAAATAGTTAAAGTTTAAGCTGTTACGTTTTGGTTAGTTGGCAGAAATTGTTGTATCACCACCACCTGCACCAGCTGCCCCAGTACCGACACCAAGCGGAGAAAACGTATTGCCCGTTCCACCTGCTGCTGTAGCTGTTAATGTGCTTGGATCTATACCAGCATTAATAACTGCTAGCAGTGCATCGTCTTCACTAATTACCTGCATTTGAAGAGCGATATTGTAGATCTCGCTGGCACTTTCAGGAAACATTAAAACAGTAATCGTTATGATTTGAGATGCTCGATCTGGAAACTGTGTAAATCCAGCGATGGCTAATTCGAACCCTGTGGCATTTTCGTTAAGTAAACCTACTAAAGATTCAAATGAATCTTGGTTGTCAGATAAATACGCAGTGCCTGCAGCATCGAAGTAAAGACCTTCATTGATTACAGTCTGACTAACTTGATTTGCGGCGTCTTGTATATTCGCTCCGTTATCAAGTTCATTAACAAGTAACGTTCTTACTTGAGTGCCCGGTGCGCTATTTTCTTGCGCTGAAGAAACAGGCGTTAGCACAACCAGTGCAATCAAAAGTAGAGATAAAATAACGTTGCTACGCATAGCTTATCCTTTTAAATAAAACGTCGGGTCAGCGTCTTGCTAACACCATTAGTGATCATTGTATAACAAATAAGCGTGCTAGGTCTTCACTTTGTTATACGACTTTTCGGCTAAGTAACTTAATTTTGCCAAAGCGTAGGCTTTGCGAAATAAAAACCTTGCTGATAAGCAACGTCGAGTTGAGTTAATGCCACTGACTCTGCTTCATTCTCAACAAGCTCAGCAATTACGTTGATATTTAATCCTCGAGCTATGCTCAACAAGCTACTCATAAACAACTGATTATCTTTATCTGTGTGAATATCTTTCGTAAGCTTGCCGGAAATTTTTACAAAATGAGGCTGAATAGCCCTCAATCCTGCAAGTGATGCAAGATTTTCTCCAAAGTGCTCAATTGTTACGCGGCAGCCTAATGTCATTAGAGTCTTGCAAAAAGATATGGTGTCATCTTTATGGTGAATGAGTGCTGAGTCTTCGAATTCGAACACCAACTTAGTGCAAAGCGCCGTGTTTTGGTTCAATTGTGCAACTAGCCAGGTTCTGAAATGGGAATTAGCTAGAGATGCATTTGCAATATTAATGGCCACATCACATTTTGCCTGAGAAAGCTTTTTAAAAACGAGGGTTGCTACCAACTTATCGACCTCTGGAATAAGGTTCAATCGTTCTGAAGCGGGGATTAACTGCGACATTGGTATAACACTGCCGCTTTCTTTGTCTTTGAAGCGTGCGAAAGCCTCAAAATATGAGGGAGTGTTTTCTGCAATACTCATGACGGGTTGTATCAGCATGTCAGCGTACTGTTGCTCCAATATCACATTGAGCCTCTCTCTCCATGCAGTATTACTGTGTATATGAGAGAGTTCTGAAGCAAATTGCCATCCATTAGCTTGTTTAGTTGCAGCCATAAGCGCGCTGTCAGCATTTTCCATAATTTCGGAAAAAGACTGCTTATCGCTAAATTGCGCCACGCCCATCCACACCGAACGATTTCCGTCTTTGAGAGGATTGCAATGTACGAGAGTTTCACTTAATTCTTCGATTTTATTCGAACATTCTCTCTTTGATATTGCTTCAGTGACTAGTGCAAAGTCGGCGCCTGATAGCCTGAATAAGTGTGTAGTCTCAGCCGACTCTTTGGAGAACTGCTTAAGAATGTTGGCAACTGAAGTAACGTAATTGTCGCCCTCTTGGGCTCCGAGAGAAGTATTGATAGCGTTGAGGTGCGCTAATCGTATTATAACTAAATAACCTTCATCTGAATGGGCTGTCGAACTTAATAAAGCGTTCATGTGACGAGTGAAGGCACTTCTGTTTTGAACGCCCGTAAGGCTGTCTTCGTACGCTTGCGCCTTGAAGTGTTCTGCTTTTTGGGAAAGTTCTTTAAACATCCCTTCTACAGATGAAGACAGCTTATTCACTGCTTGAGTGATAAATGTAAGCTCTTGGGTAAATGGCTTATAGTTTATTTGAGAAAACTTTTGGTTTTGAATGTCATTAATCTTGTGAACCACAATTCTAAGCGGTTTTGTAATAGCGGTAATTATGAAAAGCAACGCGATGTAGGCTACAACGAACGCGGCAAAAAACATAAAGGCACTTTGTTTGACACTTTCATAAAGCGTTTCATTTGCAAGCCCTGGGTGGCTTTGAACGGTTAGCTCCCCGGCCAGGGTCCAGCCGTCGTTTAATTCAGTTCGTTGAACGGGTGGTGTGACTTCTACTAAATTAGTGAACCACGCAGGCACTGAATCTTGAGTATTTGGGTTTTTACGCTCAATCAGTAAATTACCTTCCATGTCAGAGACCGTAATATACTGATAGAAACCCCTGTCAAAAATGGCATTTACCATAGTCTCCGCAACGATTATTCCGTTGGGTTCGCCAATGTAAGGCGTGATGGAAAGGCCTAAAGACGTTGCTGTATCTTGAGCGTGAGTCGCTAGTTGTTCGTTTACATATTCTCGAGTTAGCTTTACATTTATAATGAAAGAGCCAGCAAATACTAAAACCAAAAAAATGGCTAAGCTCGTACTTAATTGGGTAGATAGTCTCATTATTTTTCTTTATCTCCGTACATTACGCGGTCTAGTCGCTCTACCATGTCGTCCCACATTTTCATTGGACCACTACCTCTCAACTTGCGGCCTGTTCCCATCGCTTTCGCAGCCCACAATCCATTACCATTAAAACTGTAAATAGGGGATAAGTCTCTGCGCTTATTCGCCGGTAAAATTCGCCGATTAATATTGTCTAAAACTAAAGGTACTGAGGTAGGCGTTTCATAATAAGCTAGCACCATGTGAGGTTGACGTAATTCTAATGCCGTTACATACATAAGCCTTAATTGACTTTCTGGTACACCTAGCTCAATGAGTGAGAAATATTTCGCAATGGTGTAGTCTTCGCAGTCGCCTGCGCCAGTGGCAATAAACTCTATCGGGGTGGCCCAGTAGTCCTTTTCGTTCCAGTGAACAAGATCGTCAACAAAATCGAAACGGTTAAAGAAGCGGTTGATAGAATAGAGTTTTTCATCAATCGCCTCTTGTTGTAATTCATCGATCAGTTGTCGCCAATCAGCAACATCTTCGGCAGCGTTACTGCCATATACGTCATTAATCCGCTTATAAACCTGCTCTGTAAAGACCGTTTTTTGTTGAGCAATACCGGACGCGACGACAAATACGCAAGACATCATAATAACGCCAGCGCGAAAAGCAGTAATTAAACTGCGGAGTTTGACTGGGTTCTGTGTTCGCGTGACGTAGCGTTCTTTTTGGTGCAAGCCGTGGATACTTTATGCAATAGATTAAGGCGAATGTAAAAAATGTTTCACTACAACGTTGTACGCTGTCTCACCTGTGATTGCGTTATGATGGCAAACTTGGTGATAACTTGAAAGGTTTTTGCTTAACTGAATTATCTTTTACTCAAAAGTGATCATAATTGGCATAATTCGTGTTTCTTATAAGCTAGGTAAATCGTGCAGCGCCCTCGAAAGCTTCGATAAGCACTTGCCATCAATTAGCATTGAAGGGCGGAAACCATGTACGAATATCAATAACACCTGATATCATTAGAACTGCTTGTAGTTTTATTACAACGAAAAGGAACTTTCATGAAGTACTCAGCGCGTCCAGCGGTGTTTATCATAAATTCACTTGAAGGCGGCGGCGCTGAACGAGTCATGGTTAAACTATTAACCATAATGGAATCTTATTTCGAGGAAAAAACGATTCCCGTCCATCTTATTCTTTTGGATGACCTCCCTGAATCTCATCAATGCCCGGCGTTCGTTGATAAAACTATACTGGACTCTCAGGGGAGCCTAGTCGAGGGTTATCGACAGCTAAAGCCTGTTTTGGAAAAGATCGCTCCTGAGTATGTATTCAGTTTCTTAACGCGAAGTAATTTTCTAAACGTCGCGCTTTCTAAGCGTTTAGGGTTCAAATCAATTATTAGTGAAAGGGTTAATACTACCAGCCATCTGTCTGGTGGCTTAAAGGATAAGGTAAGCCGATTACTTGTTAGGTTGCTATATAATAAAGCCGATAGCGTAGTGGCTGTTTCTGAAGGTGTAAAAGCCGATTTAATCCAAAATTATGCAGTGCCGAAAGACAAAGTAGCTGTGTTATATAACCCCTACGATATTGAACAATTGAAGGAACAGGCCGCGGAGAGTGTATTAGACCTCCCTGCTAAACCTTACATTATTGGTGTAGGGCGATTAGTAAAGAACAAGAATTTTTCACTTTTAATCAACGCTTACGCTAAAGCAAACATCTCAGAAAACCTTGTTATTCTGGGAGTAGGTGATGAAGAGCTTAAACTGAAAAGCCTCGCAATAGAGCAGGGGGTAGGTGACAAAGTTCATTTCTTGGGGTTTAAATCTAACCCATACCCTTATGTAAGCAGCGCCGAATTTTTTGTTAGCACATCAAATGCAGAGGGTTTTCCCAATGCCATCGTTGAAGCAATGTGCTTAGGGAAAGCCGTAGTCGCTACTAACTGTGAATCAGGTCCCGCTGAAATTCTTGCTGAGAAATATCCTTATCACGTGTCTGGTGCTAGCGAAGAGAAAAACGGTATTCTGTGTGAACTCAATAACGTTCAGGGTGTTCGCGGCGCTTTAAAACTGCTCGAAAACGACAGCGTTCGCACTTCCTATGCAGCCAAGAGTAGAAGGTGTGCACAGCAATTCTCTTACCAAGCCTTCCAGGAGAAGGTGGTTGCAATAATAGATAAGGTTTGTAAATAAGCATGTTCGAAGGGTTAAAAGTTGTCGTTGGCCTGATCAGTTTCATTCTGGTGTATCGTACTGTCACTGGCAATTGTAATAAATACCTAGCGTTTGCGATTTGCGCAATATGGCTAAGGTTTTTCTTGGCAGCATTTCATACGATTACGTACCCTTCTCTTATCGCAGGTTTTTCTATTAATGCACTTTCCAGTATTTCTGTTGCTGGGTTAGGGCTTTTCTTCCTGCCGTTTGCTGTTTTTACTTTAAGGAAGTTACTCCCCTTTTATTTTCTGTTTTTGGCCATTGCTGTAAGTGGTTTTGTGAATATGCAAATTCCAGGAACCATCAATGTCTTAGTAAAATGGTGTTATTTCCTCGTTCTAACTGGAGCCATTTTCTTATCAGTTAGAGCTCAAGGTCACAGTGTCACATTTAAAAAATTATTAGTGTGTTTTTTTATGCCCGTTGTGATGCAAGTGTTGTCTATTGCATTAGGCGAGGTGAAAGCAACAGAAAATGATGGTTCAGCGAGCTATATCGGTGGATACAATCATGAAGCCGCATTCTCAATGATAATCGTGAGTTTTATTTTTGTTCTAGGACTAACTGAGAGAAACGCTATTAAGTTTCGAACCTCACTATTCACCGTTGCAGTTTTTCTCCTTATATTGGTGAATTATAGAACAGCAATCCTTACAATCTTGCCCATTGCGGCCGTGTTCTACTACTCATTGGTTGAACAAAGATTAAAACCTTCACAAAAGGCGCCAGTTTTGACTGTGGTGTCTATGTTTCTCATTTTTGTATTTGTTGCGCTTTCGTTTACGTTAAGAGAACGTTTTGCCGACGTTGGGACATTGGCATCAAATTTAGACTTAATATTCAAAGCTCCTGCGTATTTCAGTGAGGCTGAGAAAGATATTATGTCTTCTAGAGTTTACTTGTGGAGCCAATACATTAATGCGCTTACAAACTCAGACTTACTTAGACAATTAATAGGTTATGGGCCTGAATCGTGGAATGGTGTTTTTAAACACTATGCTCATAACACATACGTGTCTTATTTTTACGAATACGGATACATAGGATTGTTATCGTTTTTGTTTCTTTGCTCGTATTCCTTGATGGTCACAGCTGGTGTGAAAGACAAGCGATTATCAAAAATTTTACCATTATCTTTAATTGGTTTTCTGACAATGAACCTAGCTACGATGCCCTTATGGAATATAGAAGGGCTTATATTCTTCGCAATTTTGATAGGGGTATCTCTCGGAAATACGGCTCCTGCAAAAGCACGGTACAGTTTTAGAACCCAACTAGCACTATTAACAACTACGGATTAGTTTATGAAGATTTGCGCAATTGGCTTAAGAGGTATTCCTGATGTTATGGGGGGGATAGAGTCTCATTGCCAACAGCTTTACCCTAAAATGGTAAAGCAAGGAGCTAAAGTGACTGTGCTTGCTCGGTCGCCTTATGTGAAAGAAAAGCGATTTAACTTTGAAGGTGTTGAAGTTATTAGCGTTTGGGCATTAAGACACAAATTACTAGAAACATTTCTTCATACGTTTATCGCAATTATTTACGCAAGACTATTTGTGAGGCCCGATATCGTGCATTTGCACGCTGTAGGCCCCGCTATTTTTACGCCTCTAGCTCGCCTGCTTGGCATGAAAGTCATGGTTACGCACCATGGTGCAGATTACGACAGGCAGAAATGGAGCCCGTTTGCGAAAAAGGTGCTTCGGTTTGGTGAAAAAATGGGGATTGTGTATGGAAATAAAATTTTAGTTGTTGGGCGAAGCTTAAGTGAGGCTCTTAAGGTTTCATTCCCAGAACACGCTGAAAAAATTAGTTTTGTGCCCAACGGAATGTTACCAACCTTAACCGGAAAACTTAGCAGTAGTTACTTACCTAAAGATTTGGATATAGAGTCACAGAATTACGTTTTAGCTGTAGGACGGCTAGTACCTGAAAAAGGGTTTCACGACTTAGTTGAGGCTTTTAAAGAATCTAGTACGTCTACCAAGCTTTTTATAGTCGGAGATGCCGACCATCAAGACGACTATTCTAAAAAACTGAGAATGTCGGCCAGTTCAAACGTTGTGTTCGCAGGAAGACGATCAGGAGATGAGTTAAAAGCACTATATCAGCATGCTTCGGTATTTGTTTTGCCGTCTTATCATGAAGGATTACCTATTGTAGCGCTAGAAGCAATAAGTGCTGGCTGTGACGTTTTATTAAGTGATATTGCTCCTAATGTGGACATTGAAGCTCCAAGCGACTGTTACTTCGGTGTTGGAAATGTCAATGAGTTGGCTAAAAAGCTGTCTACCTTTTCAAATTTAAACTTAAGTCTTGATAGAGAAGTGTTCTTGCAAAAATACAATTGGGAGAGTATTTCGGAAATTACTTTGGGACACGCTAAAAATTTGATAATTTAGCGCCAAATTAAAAGCCTATATCCATGCAGTTAGAAGGGAATCTAGTTGGACATCTCAGTTGTAATTACCACATGTAACAGACCAGCATTTTTAGTAGAAGCGCTGGCAGGTATAGTTTCACAAGAGCTTCAACCAAAAGAAATTTTAATCATAGACGACTGTTCAGAGGTCTCTTACCAAGAGGCTTATAACGCTATAAAAGATGTAAATGCGCAATTCTTACGTTTAGAAAATAAGAGTGGTGCTAACCGGGCTAGAAATATTGGAATCAAAGAAAGTTCTGGGACGGTAATTGCTTTCTTAGATGATGACGATATTTGGTTGCCTGATTACCTTAGTGAAATTTCAAAGCAATATGAGCTCGGAGCAGACGCGGTGGTAACAGGCTTCAAGCAATTAGGGAAGGAAAGTGTCTTGGTGGTTAATAAAGATGTGAGGGTAACTGAAGCTTCATTATTACGTGGCAACACTTATTGCGGGATGTCTGGCTTTAGCTGCAAAAAAGAAGTGATCGAAAATCTGCATTTTGACGAAACCCTGAGCAATGGACAAGATTGGGACATGTTTGTCAGGCTGTTTTTGGGAGGTGTTGATTTCAGAAATATTTCGAAAGGGCTGTTTTTATATCGTTTTCAAAATGCTGATGGAATTGGAGCAAAGCTCAGAAATATTGAGCCTAGAGATATCATTCCACGGCTTGCGTCTGCAAATAAACATAAGAGCTTTCTTGGTGATTATTGGTTTAAAAAGCGTGTAAGTGAGCAAGTGTTATTTTCGCTAAAGTACAAAAAAGGCAAAGTAAGGTGGCTATTGTTATCGGTCAAGCTTTCGGGCATTCGTGCAACTTCTAGCTTTTTTTATCGAGCGATGAGAAGAAAAATCTTAAAGAAACCTATGTCAATTTAGATTCAATATATGGAACAAAAAAGCTTAATGACGGAACAAAACTGGAAAAACGTGAAATGACCCAACAAGATGTAAAAAAAGCTTTTATGTATCCACCAAGGAGTCAAAATGAATTCTTGGAGCTAAATAAAAATGCGTTAAATAAGATTGGCTATGATGTGCAGCCAACAGATTTAGCTTTTGTAAGATATATGCTTGCTTCGCCTAGAAAAGCCGTGGTGATTCTCAATTGGGTTGAAGATAGAGTTTATGGCAGGTCATATAAAACGGCGATACAGTATTTTTTTAAAATGATTGCTCTAGTCGTTTTTTCAAAATTCTTTGCCAAAAAAGTTGTCTGGATAAAGCATAACTTTAAGCCTCACAACAGTTCGGGCAGTACCAAGCGCTTTACATTTCTTTGTCGTTTGTTTGGTCTATTGGGAATTCCCCCAGTTTCACTTGAAAGCTACTTTAAGTCTCCGTCACTAGTTCATCCCTTATACAAGTCTGATGAAAAGCTGGTAAAACATATGCAATGTGGTGAGTCACAAGCTACGAACGATGTTTTGTTTTTCGGTGGAATAAAACCTTACAAGAATTTGCACCTTGTTTTAAATGAGTGGCCCGTTTCTCTCCCACTCAAGATCGCAGGTAAATGTTCAGATCCCGTCTACAAAGAGGAACTCGAATTTATCATTAGCAAACGAGGACTCAAAGTTGCATGGGATAATAGATTTCTTTCTGGAGAAGAGCTCAATGAGTTGTTGGAAGCTTCTAAGTTTGTCCTATTGCCCCATTCTGATGGCACCATGATTAGCTCCGGCTCTTTCTATCATGCTATTGGAGAGGGGTGTAACATTCTGACTAATGAAAGTGAGTTCGGAAGGGAGAAAAGCAAACATCACTCATTCGTACATCTTATAGATATTAAAGGCATCTCTGAGAGAACATTAGAAGAGATATATGTGCCCAAATACAAAGTTCTGAAAGAGGTGCTCTCTCACTACGGAGAAGACAAAGTCGTCGATGCTTGGAAAGTAATCCTCGCTGGTGCTTAGACTTAAAGAGAAAAATGGAATGAATTCAAATAACAATGTTTCAATAATCGCTCCGAAAATAAGTGTTCTTGTTCCCGTTTACAATGATATTGGCAGGGTAGGTCAGTGTATTGACCGACTAAGAAGTATCAATTACCCACGAGAAAGTTATGAAGTCATTATTATTGACAATGGTTCAACGGATGGGACTTACGAATTTTTACAAGAGCGTGTAAAAGAAATTGAAACAGAAACGTTTTGTTTACTTCAATGTTTGACACCGGGTTCTTACGCCGCAAGAAACGAGGGCTTACGAGTCGCGTCTGGCGATTACGTTGCTTTTACGGATTCTGATTGTTTGGTTTCGAGCGATTGGTTAACAAGTTTGCTGGAATGTTGGAATGAACAGCAAGACGACATCATCGTTGCGGGTAAAGTGTCGTTTTTTTCTGACTCTTCGAAACACACCGAGCAAAATGCACTAGATTTTGAAAATATGTTCTCTATGAAGCAAGAACAGAATGCGAAAAAAGGTGAATGTATAACAGCGAACTTATTTTGCTCGATGTCCCTGATTAAGAAGCACGGTGGGTTCAATGAAAAACTTAAGTCAGGCGGCGACGTTGAATTCAGTCGACGTGTCGTTAGTTCTGGTGGAAAAGTTGTCTATTCAGAAAAAGCAGAAGTTCTTCACCCATCTAGGAATAAATCAGAGTTAATTGTTAAGCGCAAGCGAGTGGTAGGCGGGACTTGGGACGCAGAGCTCTCTAAGGCAGGATTTAAGCGAAAGCTTAGATTTTGCATAGGTTTATTAAAAATGTTCTTAGGTCGCACAAAAAAAACGTGCTTGCACTCTGGGTTTTCAGGAAAACGCAAAACGGGCTTAATCTGGCTGCTGTTACTAATTTTTTTCACAAGCTTGAGTGAGTTTATGTTGCTTCAACTAGGAAAAGAAGCAAATAGATCTTAGTTACGTTACATAAAAGTTCCCTTCCGTATTCACAATTGAGAAATTAAATGTCGCTTAAGAAAAAAGCTACTAAAGGTAGTATTTGGACATCACTTACAAGAACAGGAATCAATGTAGTTGATTTTTTGGTTTACGCATATCTTGCTCGCGTTCTAACTTTGGAGGAATTTGGTTTAGCAGGATTCTGTTTTCTATTCATCGAATTTGCAAACACGCTTGTGAATGCGGGCGTGAATCAAAACCTTGTGCAGCGAGATAAATGGGAAGATAGATACGCAGCAAGCACTATGACATTCGTCGCAGGAATGGGGTTGGTTGTAGTTATCGGTATTCTCGGTATCGGTGCTCCAATAGCTTACTTCTCCTACTCAGAATTAGCCGCATGGGTCGTCGCGAGCTTAGCTCCTATTACCTTGGTTACCAGTTTGCAGGTAGTTGTGAGTGGCAAATTATTGAGAGAATTCAAGAATAAACAAATGGGTGTGGCTAAGTTTTGTGCAACACTTATATCCGCGACCACTATAGTCATTTTAGCAGAAATTGGTTATGGGCTTTGGGCGTTAATTATCGGAAAATTAGTAAATGCGGTTATTCAATATTTACTTCTAATTTATGTGGCAAAATTTAAGCCTTACTTCCATTTCAATAGAGATGACAATAAAGAGCTCATTCGATTTTGCCTTCCCTTGTTTGGTATGACCGTCATGAACTTTCTTCACAGAAAGGCGAGTAACTTGTTTACGGGTATTGTTTTAGGGCCTGCTAGCTTTGCTCTGTTGGCTGCTGCACATAAGGGCGCGACAGTTATAAACCAAGTTACCATGAGTTCGATAAATGCGATGGTCGTACCGAGTTTTTCAAGAGTTAAAGAGCGTGAAAAGCTAGGGGCGCTTTATATTAAAATGGTGACCATAACTGCTGTTATGGTATGCCCTATATTTATGGGACTAGCAGCAGTAGCAGACCCGTTTGTTGTGGTTGCTTTCGGTGATAAATTTGCGCCTAGTGCTACCTTCATGACAATATCAGCATTTTCCATTTTCCCGAGTGTGGTTGCTTGGTTTCTACCTAATCTACTCATTTCGAATGCAAAAACAGGCGATGCGTTTCGACTCACACTTTTAAACCTTTTTACAAATATAGGGGTCGCGGGAACTACAATATGGTTTGGCATCGAAGTTATGTTGACATGCATGGTAATTGGCGCATTTTTGTCTCTTCCTGTAAGGCTTTGGATTGTAAACAAACACGTGCAGATTGACTTTAAGTCGCTAACAAAGTCATTGTTACCGCCTTCAATATCGGCGCTACTTATGTTTTTCTTTTTGATGATGTTAAAAACACATCTTGAGGGGCAGTTTCAAAGTGATGTGCTTATCTTGTTGATACTTGTGTTCCTTGGTGCGCTTCTTTATCCATTATTTCTATTTGGTCTATTTTTTAGGTCGGCAAAACTACATACTTTAGAGTTAAAAGCCATGTTTTTAAAAGGCGAAGCCAAAAGGTAGGGTTTAACTTGAATGTTAGACAAATGATACTGTCAATATTTTTTACAAGTATTGCGATGAAGCATAAAATGCTTTTTTAATTTACATTATCTTTATGATAAATAAGTGAAAAATTTTATTGGTCTGTTTTTTGCTTGGGTGCTTATTCAAATTATAGGAGTTGTTGTATGAAATTTTTCACTGGTTTAGCATTTTTGGTGCTGTCATTAAATGCTAACGCGGCATTTATCACCTTTAATCAGTCAAACTTAAGCGGCCATGGTGCTCAGGCGACTAGCGGTGGTTTTAACGTTACTAACGGCGGTCTAAATCTTGAGGTTTTTGGTAACTATTGGGCGAGCTTGGCGCCAATTGATATCGCAATGCTTAAGGATAGTGTTTTATCATTCGATTTTATGACAACTAATGTTGGTGAAATTAATGGCATTGGGTTTGATAATGACGGCGAAATCAGAACAGGCGGCCTAGTTTTCAATTTTGGTGGTACGCAGAATTATGGTAATCAAGACTTTGCTCGCCCCCTATCTGCTAATGTCTGGTATAACATCACCATAGATTTTTCAGATTATGATTTAACTGGTTTCGATAGAATGCTTTTCATCGCGGACCAAGACCAAGCTGGCAGAAGCACGACGTCGAATTTCAGAAATCTATTAGTAACAACACCTTCGAACGTTGTTGATGTTCCCGCACCGGGAACTGCGTTAATGCTTGCTCTCGCACTAGTGGGTATTGGCTTCACCGCTCGACGAAAGCTTTAATCATTGCAACAGCTAAATTCTAAAACCACGCGAAAGCGTGGTTTTTTGTTTTTGTATTGTTGATAGCTTCAACACAATCAAAATCGGCGGTTTTACATTAATATCCCAGCACTGGTAAATAAGGTGATTCTAAGCCAGTTATTCCACCGCTGGCTTTGTGTATTTCACTACGGAACAAACGTTTTATCAAAGCTACAAAATGTTTGTTATTGATTTTCGACTGTTAACTAAATAATATTTCTTTGAGCTGCTTTTTCTTACTTTTCAGTCCCAAAGCCAAGTCTATATCTAATAAAATTTCACTGTGCTTACTTTGCAAAAACTTTTCCTTCCACTCTTCATTAATGCCGTTTGACTGTTTCTTCGTAGCAGGCGATAAGGTCACGTTCTCTAACGGAAGGTCAACTTCCATGAAATCTGCTATTGCGCAAACTGTGTGAGGAAGTTTAGCTCTTGCTTCTTCGAACGTTATCTCTATGTATTTCAAACCAGTTGAGGCTAGCAAGTATTTCCATGAGGCATTGTGCAAGACAGTGCGCTTCAAACAAAAACAGATATCCTCCTCGTCGTATTTTACGTTTTCAGACATAGCTTGTTGACCTGCGATCCACACGCCAGTTTGGCGTGCTATCGATAAAGAGATAGCCTGATTTAAAATATCTCGGCGCGTCAGCATAACGAAGTGGGGATTATCCAATGATTGAGCAAACTCTCTCAAACCTCCAAATTGCTGTAAGTGAGAGAAATGCGCTTTTATAGAAAATATGCCGTTAGAAGAGGTACGTTTAGTTTTAAGTGTATCCAGCACGTTTTTTACGCCTTTCACATTTAACACTTCCTCCCATCTCGCTAAATTTGTAGGGTTCGCATATTCTAACGGAAAGCCAAAGTGGTTGGTTTGGTGCAGTGCATGACCTAGAAAGTGACTACCTGAGCGAGGTGTAGATGCAATCACTAGTGTTTTCTTTACTGAAGTACATTCTTTAAAATTATGAATTTCGTTGAACTGGTCTTCGTACAGGTGTTGTTCCATAACTATTGCCCCAGGTCTTGCTCAATTAGTCTGTTTGTACTTATCGAAAGGAAAGCTACTGAGTAAGTCAGTCTGTTTTGCCCTCAGATTTGGGATAGGTGATGTTTCTAATTCCATACACTCTTCAATTGATGTGCCAACAGCAAATTCTGTTCTTCCGGTTCCCTCGTAGTAATCGTGGTATTTAAAAATGTTTTCACCACTACCTGAACTGTAATAAACCGCAGGGATTCCATACGCTTCAGCCAGAATTAAGCCGTGTAAACTACTTGCTATCACTTTTTTAGCCTTCGTCAATCTACCTAAAAAATTCCCAGGAAGCTGCCTAGGTGACACCAGCTGGTTTTTGTACTCGGAATATATCGATAAATCATCATTAAGCTGCGGAACAATAAGAACGTCTTGAGTGTCGCCCGCGTAGACAGTGTTTAACTGAGCTTTTGGGTAAATAAGAGGCGCTAAAATTCCTGGATCACCGAATATTTCAGGCACTGTGATTCCCTTTTTCTCAAGGTAATCCTTTGTGCGAGGCCCGCGTACTGAGCGGACGTCAAGGGATGAAAACACGTGCTTTTCCGGCGATATTTTGCCATTTCGTCCAGTTCCCCAAACGGTGTCACCATCGTTTGCGAAGTGTAATACGGAGCCAATAGAGAGAATTTTACCGGAAGAGATATCGAGCGGGTGTAGGTCTTTCAAATTGAGTACAAAGTTTACCGTTTCAAACGCGAGGTAATCGCCGATATTGGGAAGTCCGCTCTTGGGATTCCAAAAATAGTTTTTGGTTTGCTGGTGTAATGCCTGTTTAACTTTAGATGGCGTTTCTTGAGAAATTTCTTGTTTAGACTTGAAAAGTTTGTTGAACACGAATTGTACTCTTTTAGTAATAGTGATATATCAAATAAGTAAACTGCCCAGGTAAATTAAACGCATTGAAAATTGACAGTTACTTTTCAATGCGTTGTTTCACTGAACTAAAGCAAGTTCTATGCTAGAAAACCTGCGTAACGATAAGATGAACGATAAATAGAAGGACTTAATTAATGTCATTAGTAATTTGAACGAGATGTCAGAGTAACGTTAGAAAATGTAACTTTTATGTCGTTATTTTTCTGGCTTACGTCATCATAGTCCAAAACAAAGACAAGATAGTTTATGTCGCCCTTTACAAAATTTCCAAGTGGGAATGTTATCTGGCTGCTTGATTGAGAAAAGTACTTTAAAGCATTTATTCCCCAGTTTTGTGTACCAAAAAAGCGAATAACTCTTTTGCTGCTAATATCGTTATCTGTTTCAAAGCCAAGTCCAATAATTTCTGGGTTACCTCCGCCTTCAATCAGTAAAGTAGCTGTCAATTCGGTACTTTTAACGACATTAAAATCAATGGGGATCTTAACCCAACTGTTACCTGCTATTGCTATGCTATCGCTATCAACAATAGTCGTTTCACCATAATCATGCTGTTTTGCAAATGGCGTAATTGAAACATTGTCAGTGTTTAACTTCCAATAATTAGGATCAACAGCATTCGCCTGCTCTAAATCTAATGGTTCAAAAGATTCGTCACTTGAGTGCTTTGAAAAATTAGGAATTGGCGTAACCATTTCTCTATCCATTGCGGATTGGCCAGCCTGAATAAGTGACTCTACATACGCTAGATTATCAGATTTAGGGTGCTCAATTAGTTGAGCTAAATTAAATTCATATCTTGCGCCCGTTACTTCATGGTTGAAACAAATGTCGTTAGTACTGGTGTTCTTAAAGTACTTTTCAGTGTCAAAAATGCAGTAACCTACAGAGTATCCAGTGTTATCTGTCAAGATGATGTTGTTTTGTGATTCTATCCAAAATGTTGTATCACTATTAACTTTTGAGGCTGCGATACCGTTACGATCAACATCAATTACATTTTCAAAAATATACGTTTTACCAGCAGGACGAGCGATTAGCCCGCCAGCTTTTATTGCAGTCCACTCTTTACCGGTTTCATCACCTAAATTGTGTATGTAGTTGTGAAAGATATAGCTAGGGCCTAAAGTATTCGGCGCTATGCTTATTCCAGCATAACCTTGCTCCATTTCATTGTCGTAAACCAACACGTTTTGTTGGCCGCCATCTATTTCTATTAGATCGTCATTTGCATAAGCTAGGTAATTGCCATAAATCGCTGAGTTTTTAACGAAACCACCACGTCTTTCGAAGTTTTTTCTGCCCTCAATAACATCGTTAAATCTATGATCTGGCGCGCCGTAAAAGCGATTGTTTCTAACAATAAACTCGCCTCTGTAAGCATCGCTATCATGATATGCCCAAACTTGAAGTGCGTTTGCACCTCTTGGGTGACCGGCTGCCCAGCTATTTGCACCTAAGTTAGGGCTATGTACCTCACACTCTTCAATTACGGCAATACCACTCCGCTCTAGGTAAATACCGGAATCGTAATTGATAGGAGAGTTATTAGTGGTGCTTGAATAGGCAACACCATCCCTTATCTCTACCGCTTCTCTACCATAACCAGAAACATTGCAGCCCTTAATCCATATATGGTGCGCTTTTTTTGCAAAAATGCCGTAGCGCTGGCCGCCTTTAACTGTAAGGTTCTCTAGCATTACATATGAATTGCTACCAATATTCACAGCCGCAAGTACATCGCTGCCAGCTTCAATAACGGGGCCATCTCCAATGATTTTCGCGTAGCCATCTTCGCTGCCTTCTATATTTAGAGCTTCTAAATCCAGTTGGCCGCCAGAATAAATTTCTGAAAGGTAATAGATTTTATTTGGATCGATAGGGGGGGTATTGGGCTTTGTAGTTGTTTGAAAGGAATGTTCAACTATATCGCCATAAGAATTCGTAATCGTTACTTCTATATGATATGTAGTGTTTGCTTCTAGGTACACTATGCTTCCAGCGAACGACCCGTAGATGGGCTCCCATGCTAGGTCTAACCCTTCACGCCAATAAGTATCATCCTCGGCTCTAAACTTAACGGTGGCAGTACTTTCTTCATCTTGGCCGTAAATAACTAACCCTATCGAGTTAATAAGAGGGGTAGCAGTATCTTCAAACCCAGAAGCTGATGCGGTAAAAACTATCGAAGGGTCTAACCCTGCTGTAATCGCCGACTCGTAAATATCGTTTTTGCTTAAGCCAGAGTAAGTTGAAATTATTTTCATCCACTTTGCAGTATCGATAGGATACAAAGCAAATAGGGCGGAGGCTTGATTAGCGGTTATATTGGCGAACCGCGCTATCTTTTCACTTTCACTGATTGATGGGTTAGGTGAGAACACATGTTGCTTATACAACTGGGATATCTCGTCTTCGTACTTTTCAACAACGGTTGATAGGTTTTTCGGGCCTTTGTAATTAGATAGTAATGAGTTTACGGCATTACTGTCGCTAATATTAGCATGAACATAGCTATACAAAATATCACCGGGTTGGCCGCCCTTCGTATAACTTTTATCATTTTTGTTCATGGTTGCACAAGAAAGCATTAAAAATGACAGTAAACCAATTAAAGTGATGCGAAAAATAGTTGGCTTTGAGTTAGCAGAGTGCATGTTATATCCCTATAGATTGAAAATCATGAAAAGAAAATTAGGGCTGTAATAAAAGGGTAGTGCTAACGTTGCTACGTAGCAAGATGGTAGCTGGGATCTTTACAAATTTAGTTTGATTCTATTGGTAAAACCGCCTGCCTTATTCAGATTTTTTTGATTTTTGTAAAAAACGGAATCTAAATTGCTTAACCTATATAGTTGAAAATGGATTATAAATGACGTTTTTTTACAAACTCACCAATTTCAAGAATAACCTTAAAAGTCAATTTGGTATACTCGCTTGTATACCGGGCAAAGCAATTGCTTCGATGAACTAAAATGGAAATTTTATGAAGAAAAAAGTAGCTGTTATTCACCCTGAGGCAGGGTTTTCATCAAGCGGCGGGTCTCAACTCAGTGCGTATGAAATGGCGGAACACCTAGCCACATTTTTTGACGTAAAGCTTTTAAGCTCATCTAAATGTAGTGAACATAGTGTTGTCATCCCCTGTATCCCCAGAGGAAAAGTTAAAAAAGCCCAGCGAAATAAAACCATTGACTGGTTGCTAACTCGCTTTGTTTCTAATCCATCTTTGCTTATCGAGTCGCTAACTAGCTTCATAACATACACACCTTATTTAATGTTTAAGCGATGTGATGTCATTTACCCTAATAATGATTATGGTGGATTGGCGGTAGCCGCAGTAATTAGAAAACTATTTAAAACGCCCATTCTTTATACCGAAAGGGCAGGGATGGTATCGAACGGTAAAGTATTGCGTCGAAATTTGAAATTTAAGCCCGACTGCTTGGTTGTGTTTAACCAAGAAACCAAAGAGTATGTTCATTCTATAGCGCCAGAACAACGGGTTGAGATTATCCCTAACGGTGTAAACTTAGCTAAATTCAGCCCACAAGGCGAAAAATACGAGCATGGTTTACAGGGCAAAGTGTTATTAACTGTTGGTGCGTTAAATAGGCAAAATCACAAGCGTATACATTTGGCCATAGAGGCAGTGAGCCAATTAAACGATGTATCGTTACTTATTTGTGGTGACGGCCCAGACGTACAGTACTTTAACGATCTTTGTACTCAAAAGTTAGGTGCGCAACGCTTTAATATCGTTAAAGTCGACTTTGCTGATATTCCCAATGTTTATCGTTCAGTCGACGCATTTACATTACCATCTGAAGATGAGCCGTTTGGGCGAGTGTACCTAGAGGCAATGGCAAGCGGGTTGCCTGTTATAGCTACCGATGACTCCATGCGTAGAACACTAATAGGTAAAGCTGGTGTAGTTTGTAACGTCGAGAATATCGGAGAGTATGCAGCGGCAATAGCCAGTACGTTAACAACGGACTGGGCTGGCGCTCCGATAGAGCAAGCTGCTGACTTCAGCTGGGAGAGTGTAGCTGAGCGATATGCAGACGTGATAGAGAGTTTATAAGGCTTCACCTAACAGAAAGAGTGCGCCGTTAACTTCGATAAGGGCGCACATGGTTGTTTTGTATGAATTTTTTATCTGCCGAATTTCCGGCGAATTCTATCTTTTCCTAAAATAACTTTTGCCGTTGCAATAAGTCCTGCTTCTCGCACTGACAGTCCAATCCACCCTAACTTATTATTCTTTTTTCCTATCTGACTCAGTATTTGGTTTGCTACCCTATCGTTATAGGCCTCTTTTCCAAGGAGTACTTTGTGCTTTTTGAACGCTTTTAATCTAGGAAATACCTTTTCAAGTGGCATATTTGCTACTTCAGTGGAAATACTTACATGGCCTCGGCGATAAAAATAGATATCTTTGGGAATGTTTTTAAATACTGCGTTTTCGAGCGTGATGCGAACAAAGAAATCCCAATCCTGACTGTTTTTCAATTCTTCATCAAACATCAATTTTTTCGCCAACGATGTTTTACATGTAACGCCACTCATTCCACAAAATTTATTTCCTTTTTTAATGACGTCTGTGGTGATTATCTCAATTGGATTGATGTGAATTTTATCTGGCGTTTCTAAGAATCGATAACCAGATGTCACGGCGTCGGCTTTTTCGTGCATTGCAATATGTCGTTCTAAGTAATCCGTATCCCAAATATCGTCATCATCTAGAAACGCAATAATGTCCGATGTAGATTTAGTGATACCTAAATTTCTAGCTGCATTAGCGCCTGACGCCACAGGCACTTTGACATAAGTAAATTGTTCTTGAGGAAATTGAGCTAATACCTCTTCGTAACTTACCGTAGAACCATCATCAATGACGTATAATTCGCTGGGCTTGACAGTTTGATTAAGGACACCCGCCAGAGACTCTTTTAAATAATCTGGGCGATTGTGAGTCGTAATTACGACTGAAACTGTTTTTTGCTTAGATTGGTCTTGCATTGATTGATCCATAAATAGTTAAAGCCAAGTTCCATGTTAATTGAATATAGTGTCACATTTCGTACAAGTCAGGCTACTGCACTGACATTCCACTATTTTTAGTGTTGATAATATCTTCGGCGATTAATGATGCACCATAGTTTGAAACATGGTTATCGTCGAAGTATAGGGAGCGCTGGTCAATGGTAGAAAAGCAGAATTTGTCTCCGCAGAAATAGTCTGCAGGATTAATTAATACAACATTGTCTGGGTAATCAGCGTTCTTGAAGTGATTAATTATTACTTCATTACGCTTTTCGTACCAATTGCGATTCGTACCTTTAATATTTTCTAAATTACCTTTATTCATTAGCGCTCGGTCGATAAGTTTAGAAATATGGTCTGGCAGCTCAGGTACGGGGTACAGCACAAAAACCCGCTGTTTTGCAGCCGCTAACTTGTTTATTGCCCTATCAATATTTTGTAGTAGTTCGACAGATTTCTTATCAAACTTCAAGTCGTCTAAGCCTGGATAGTTTGCATTAGTTCCGCCAACCAGTTGATAAGAATATCTATGAACAAATACAACGTTCTGAATGTTAGGCTCGTGCGCGATGAAGTCAATTGAGCTGTTGTACCATTTAGCACATTTAGAAAATTCATCATCTTGTCCATAAGACGCCCTACACCCAGAGAAACTAAAATGCTTTAAACTTTCATTTGTATCTTTTAATTTCTGGCCCAGTGCGTAAGCAAGCTCGACTGCGTGACTATCTCCAAATGCTGCCCACGTTACTTTTTCATTAACGAAATATTCGCAAGCTTCTTTGGGATCTTTAAATTCATTTACGTGGCACGAATCTCTATAAGGACTAGCTTTGACATCATCCAATAAGTTTTGATATGCGACCGGATAGCGGTCGATAAAACCGTCGGTGTAATTTGAAAAGCTTCCGGTCAACGCTACCAAAACTGCAAAGATTAAAGGTTTATTTGTGAAAGCTGACTTAAAAGTACTTTCTTTTTTGCTGAATTTAATTGTTTCAATAAACCGATAACTTAGATATCCCAAAACAATCGACAGGAGAATACCCAATACAGCATAAGCCTCGCTCAATTCATTTTTATAAATTACCACCACTATAGGCCAATGCCACAGATAGATAGAGTATGACCACGCCCCCAAAGGTTGAAACAATTTATTATTAAGCAGCGCGTTCTGGTTTTGATTAGCAAGAATAATTAGATAGGCACCGGCTACTGGCAGCAGTGCAGACACACCCGGCCAACTGGTACCCTCTGAAAATATGAAACAAGAGACGAGTATTAATAACACACCTAAAAGCGCTGATGTTTTGCTTAACGCTTGACTCAATTTAATGGGGTATAAAAATGCTAAACCACCTACTAGCATTTCCCAGGCGCGTGTCGGAAGCACGTAATATGACAAGCTAGGGTTCTGTTGAGTAAGCCACGCACTCAGGAGTAAACTTAAAAGTGTAGAAACGACAATGAATACTTTTAGCTTATCGCGAGATAGCACTTTATTTAGCGCTAATAATACAATGGGGTAAAGTAGATAAAACTGCCACTCGACTGAAAGAGACCAAGTATGTAAAAGCCAATTTTCCAAAGAACTTTCAGCAAAGTACCCAGACTCGCTGTAATAAACTAGGTTTGATATAAATACAACCGATGATGCAGCTTGTTTGCTTAGCTTCGCATATTCCACTGGTGACAGTGCAACAAAGCCTATTAGCAGTAGACTGGCGCATAAAACGGCGAGAGCTGGAATAATCCGATTTATCCTTGCAAAATAGAACTCCATTAAACTGAAACGGTCTTTATCAAGCTTATTGATGATGATACTTGTCATTAGATACCCGGATATGACGAAGAATACATCTACGCCAATAAAACCCCCAGGGAGTTTTTCTTCGGCAAAATGGAAAATCACGACTGAAAGAACTGCTAACGCTCTAAGTCCATTGATGTCATATCTAAAGTGCACTGATTTGCCTCGGTTACGTCGCTTCAACGCTTTAGTTTAAGCACAATCCGTACCGATCTGAGTATATTTACTTTTCGGTAAAATTCTCTAAGGCATTAATGTTATTGAAGCTAAGGTTCCGCTTACGTACTTTGACGACGAATAGAAGAACTACAAAAAAATAAAAGCTAAAGTTCATTGTTGGCGAACTAACCTTCACCGTTTCTACACTCGTTAGAGTAAATCTAACGGTAGAATCTACAGGATAAGTAACCCCAGTATTTAAATCATCTACCCTTTCAATAAGTCTAAGTGAGCCGCCGCCGCTTTTGGTATCTGAAGTAAGGTCGTTATCGAACCATGAAACTGGTGATGTGAAATCGGGCATTTCGTCTCGTAATAAGGTGCCTTCATCAAACGCCAAGAAATCATTGATTAAGTCTCGAAAGCCGAAGCTTAGGTGCAGTGTTCTTTCTAAGCTTCCATTTGAAAAGAGGGTAGTTTTTCTTGCGTAATCTTTAAGCGATATACCATCGCCGATGTGACCGTCGTCAAAAGTTGGTCCATCGTACATTTCTAACATTTCTTCGGGGTAATACTCATCGTATTCTGCCTGATAAACGCCTTCGTTGTTGAGTCGAAAGAGCATATCGCCAAATTCAACATTAGATGTTAATGCTGGGCGGTCGTTATCATGAACAGACCACCAGTAGTAGCCTGTCTCAAGTCTGCCACGAATTGGCGCTGAAGTGTCTAACGTGAAAGAGCCCGTTACCTGTTGACCCAGTAAACTAACTGCATCGAAAAAAAACTGCTCTGTGTTTTCTACCTCAGAAACAAAGCCGTTAAAGCTGTAAGTTACAATTGCACTGTTTACAGAGAAACTTGAAAAGATGAATGCAATACTGCTTAGCAGTTGACGATAAGAGATATTCATAAGGCAGACCAAGTGGTTGCTTGAAAATTATACTTTAGTCTACTGTTAAATGTGTTGCTAGAACTTCCTTATTGGACGGTGCGTTTTCTAGATAAAGTTGTAAGTTCTTCCATTGCCTGTTCAAAACCCACAAAATTTCGCCATTATCAGCTATATAGGGTAGCGGTAATGTCAGTCACTCGTGTAAACTACCGCTTTTATTTCAGGCAAGCCTTAGCGCACAGAATAATTCTTCCTATGCTTTGGCCATGCAGTCATCATGTAAATTGAGGAAAACATGGAGCTTGACGCTATTATCAATCAGGCACAAAGCCAGATTGACGCTGCACAAGATGCAGCCACATTAGACCAAGTTAGGGTCGAATTCATGGGTAAGAAAGGTAAACTTACCGACTTACTTAAAGGGCTTGGAAAGTTATCTAACGAAGAACGTCCTGCCGCAGGCCAAAAGATTAACCAAGCTAAACAGGTTATTCAGCAAGCTATTTCTGCTAAAGGTGAGTTTTTACGCACTGAAGAGCTTAACAAGAAGCTAGCAGAAGAGGCAGTAGATGTAACTTTGCCTGGCCGCACAGAAAAGCCAGGAAATTTACACCCGGTTAGCCGCACGATTGCACGTATCGAATCTTTCTTTGGCGAGCTTGGCTTTTCGGTTAAAACTGGCCCTGAAATTGAAGATGGTTTTCACAACTTCGACGCGCTGAACATTCCTGCGAATCACCCAGCGCGTGCCGACCACGATACGTTTTACTTCAACCCAGACATGATGCTTCGTACGCAAACCTCTGGTGTTCAAATTCGTACTATGGAAGCAGAAAAGCCACCATTGCGTATTATCTCGCCAGGCCGTGTGTATCGTAATGACTACGATCAAACCCACACCCCGATGTTCCACCAAGTGGAAGGTTTGATGGTTGATAAGAATGTCAGCTTTACCGATCTTAAAGGTATTTTGCACGACTTCTTACATCACTTCTTTGAAGAGTCACTAGAAATTCGCTTCCGTCCGTCTTACTTCCCGTTTACTGAGCCTTCAGCTGAAGTAGACGTTATGGGTAAAAACGGTCAGTGGCTTGAAGTATTGGGTTGCGGCATGGTGCACCCAAATGTACTTAAAGCTGTGGGTATTGACCCAGAAGAGTACACAGGCTTTGCCTTTGGTATGGGCGTAGAGCGCTTAACTATGCTTCGTTACGGTGTTAACGACTTACGCGCGTTCTTTGAAAACGATCTTCGTTTCCTTAAGCAGTTCAACTAAGGCAGAGAGTACACATGAAATTCAGTGAAAAATGGTTAAGAGAGTGGGTTAACCCGTCGCTGTCGGCACATGAGCTGTCTGAACAGTTGAGCATGGCTGGCCTTGAAGTAGACGGTGTTGAGCCAGTAGCAGGCGATTTTAAAGGCGTGCTAGTAGGTGAAGTTGTTGAGTGTGGTCAGCACCCGAACGCCGACAAACTGCGCGTAACTAAAATAAACGTAGGTGGCGATGAGCTACTTGATATCGTTTGCGGTGCGCCTAACTGCCGTCAGGGCATTAAAGTAGCAGTTGCTGTTGTTGGTGCTGTATTGCCAGGCGACTTTAAAATTAAGAAAGCAAAGCTTCGCGGCGAGCCGTCATTCGGTATGCTATGTAGCTTCTCTGAGCTAGGTATTAGCGACGACCACGATGGTATTATCGAGCTTCCCGCCGATGCACCTATTGGCGCAGACATTCGCGATTACCTTGGACTTGATGACAACGCAATCGAAGTAGATCTGACACCAAACCGTGCAGACTGCTTGGGTATTCGCGGCATTGCCCGTGAAGTTGGCGTTCTTAATAACCTTGACGTGTGTGAGCCTGAAGTAGCAGCGGTAAACGCAACTATTGAAGATAAATTATCAATTACGCTAAGCGCTGACGACGCATGCCCACGTTATCTGGGCCGTGTGGTTAAGGGCGTTAACGTTAAAGCTGCATCGCAACTGTGGTTAGTTGAAAAGCTACGTCGCTGCGGCATTCGCAGCATCGACCCCATTGTTGACGTGACTAACTTTGTATTGTTAGAGCTTGGTCAACCAATGCACGCGTTTAACCTTGCCAGCATTGAAGGCAACGTTAACGTGCGTATGGCAAAAGAAGGCGAAACGCTTACGCTACTTGACGAAACCGAAGCTAAGTTACAAAGCAATACTTTAGTTATTGCTGATGACAACAAAGCGTTAGCTATGGCAGGTATTTTCGGCGGCTTACATTCTGGTGTTACCACCGAAACCCAAGATATTTTACTTGAAAGTGCTTTCTTTAGCCGTGATGCGATTATGGGCCGTGCCCGTCAGTACGGTTTGCATACCGATGCGTCGCACCGTTACGAGCGTGGTGTAGACCCACAGCTTCAGCGTAAAGCCATGGAGCGCGCTACTGCACTGGTACTAGAAATTTGCGGTGGTGAAGCTGGCCCTGTTGTTGAAGCAGTGGCTGAAGACAAGCTACCCAAGCAGGCTACGGTTACGCTTCGTCGCGAACGTTTGTCTCGTGTACTAGGCATTAGCATTGACGATGCAAAAGTAACCGAAATGCTAAACCGCCTTGGTTTAGACGTAACGCAAACCGAAGCTGGCTGGGAAGCGGTTGCGCCAAGCTATCGTTTCGATATTTCAATTGAAGAAGATTTGATTGAAGAAATTGCGCGCGTATACGGTTACAACAACATTCCAAACGTGGCACCAAAAGCGACGTTGGCAATGCTGCCTTCGCAAGAAGCCAAGCTTCCGTTAAACACAATGAAGTCATTGCTTCTAAGCCGTGGCTACAATGAAGCAATTACCTATTCGTTTGTAGACCCTAAAATTCAAAACGCATTATTCCCAGACGTAAAAGGTATGGTGTTACCACACCCAATTTCATCTGATATGTCGGTAATGCGTGTAAGTTTATGGCCGGGATTAGTTGGTGCTACTGCTTATAATCAGAAGCGTCAGCAACAACGTGTTCGCATGTTTGAAACCGGATTACGCTTTATTCCTCAACAAGATGCGCCAAATGGTGTATTGCAACAGCAAGTAATTGGTGGTGTAGTAGCAGGGCGTCGTAATGAAGAACATTGGGACTTGGGCGACAGCCCGGTTGATTTCTTCGATGCAAAAGCCGATGTTGAGGCGTTATTGGCACTTACAGGCAGAACCGGTGAGTTCCAGTTCGTTACAGGGCAACACAGTGCGTTACACCCTGGCATGACGGCAAAAATTTTGCTTAATGATGAAGAAGTTGGCTATATTGGTGCTATACACCCGCAGTTCACTAAATTGCTTGGTGTTAACGGCCGTGTATTTGTGTTCGAACTAGTGGTAGATGCCATTACTGATCGCAAGTTACCGTCAGCCGTACCAGTATCGCGCTTCCCATCGAATCGCCGTGATATTGCTATTACGGTTAAAGATGAAGTGCGTGTAGGGAATGTTCTTTCTTACATAGAAAATATTGGCGTAAATCAACTAGTTGCTCTAAACTTGTTCGATGAGTACAAAGGCAAGGGAATTGAGCCTGGCTATAAGAGCCTTGCTTTGTCACTTCATTTACAAGATCCGGATAAAACCTTGGAAGAAGCTGAGATTCAGCAAGCTGTAGATACTGTGGTTAAAGGTCTGGAATCTGAGTTTGGGGCCGCGTTAAGAGAGTAAACTATGGCATTGACCAAAGCCGAGATGGCTGAACACCTATTCGAGAAACTAGGCATTAACAAGCGTGATGCGAAGGATCTGGTAGAGCTTTTTTTCGAAGAGATTAAAGGCGCTCTGGAATCTGGTGAGCAAGTAAAACTGTCAGGTTTTGGCAACTTTGACCTGCGTGATAAAAATGAACGTCCTGGCCGCAATCCAAAAACCGGTGAAGACATTCCAATTAAAGCACGTCGTGTGGTTACATTCCGCCCGGGTCAAAAATTGAAAAGCCGAGTTGAAAACTCTGCACCTGTCGACCAATAATCTTTAGGTCGTTACAATACTGAAAAAGAGCGGGGTCTCTCGCTCTTTTTGTATTGCTTCTTTTATACAGTGCCGTCGCACTGGTTTTCATATGCAATTTCTTTGGAGGAAAGTGTGAAGAAAGCACTTGTCGTTCTTGCTATTATTGTTGCTGCTACGTTCTCATGGTTTGCTTATCTGTCGCTAGATGCAGACAAACGAGACCAAGACGCAGCGCAAGTTCCGCTAATCACAGTCATGGAAATTCTTCACGCTAGTGATTTGCAGGAAGGCGTTAAGCAGGCTGTGAAAGATGGGAATATCGAAATAGTAGATTCTTGGATGGTACAAGCCCGTGAAGTAGGGCAGGCTGCCAACTTGGCACCTGAAGATATGGATTATCTTAGTTCGGAAACCGCCGAAGACTACGTAGTATTCAATGCTAAACGTCAGCTGTACAACGAAGCATTTGAAGCACGCTATTACGCGCTAGAAGATGTAGATGTGCTTAAAGAGCAATATCCTGAAGCTAAAGACTTGTTCGCACGCACTGATGCGTTGATTGAAAAACGCGACGCAATTATTCAACAAATAGCTGTAGCTATTTCAGGAAGCGAGCAGCCTGATGAAGCCGCGCTTAAAGAAGCACGTGAGCAATGGTTAGCCCAGGCTAGCAAGTAGCCAAGTAACGCACAATCTCAATCTTTGTTCAATCTACTGAAATATCTGCAAAGTTAGCACTAGTGAGCAAAGCTAGATCAGAAGGGGCGAGCGCCACTTCCAATCCTCGCTTTCCAGCGCTTACATGCATAGTGGCAAGGCCTTCAGCGCTTTTGTGAATTACGCTGGCTAGGCGCTTTTTTTGGCCTAGCGGACTTACACCACCTAACACATAGCCTGTAGCAACCATTACCGCGTTCGCCTGCGCCATTTCTACCTTTTTCACACCTAATGCTTTCGCCATTTTCTTTTCGCTTAGCTTGGTGTTTACCGGTACTACAGCAACAGCGAGTTTGTTGGTGTCTGTACTAACCACTAAGGTTTTAAATACGGTATCGGCGTTTAGGTTTAGCTTTTCAACCGCTTCTAGCCCGTAGGATGCCGCATTTGCATCGTGATCATATTTTAAAACGCTGTGAGCGATACGCTTTTTAGTAAGCAAAGTGATTGCAGGTGTCATTCTACCTCTTTTTTGTAAAATGTTCGGCTATGTATCGGCTGGCTGGGTAGCAGAGGGGTAGCTGCGTGTGTTGCGTAGTCGTTAAAGCCAGTTGTAAAAAATTTTGACAGTGGGTGGCCGGATTGTCCGCCAGGTAGTGTTAGAATGGCATCCTCTAAATGGCCAGGGCTGACAAATAGACGCTCAGAGGCACCAAAACTAGGTGCTTGTACAGCAGGCATGTATGTATCACCAAAGCCTTCTACTTGTTGCATGTTTAACATATCTCCAACTAGAGGAATTTGATCAGCAAATGGATGTTTAACAGAAAGTGCGTTCACCTTGCCCCAGGCTAATGTTTCCATATTAGCTTCTACTGGTGAATACTTGTCTAACAGCTTGTGTTTGGCGCGCCTGTAAGCGTCTACAAGTAGCTCGTCGAAGCTTTCAGTATCGTTAGGTAGCCAAGAGTCAGGCTGACTATGAATAAGTTGCCACACAGCAGGTTCAATGCCACGTAAGAGTGTACGGCTGTTTACACCTTGTTGGTCTAACGTTGAAAGTACGCCTCCAAAAAGGGTTTGTACCACTTCCTGCCTAAAGTGCTTAACTAACGTGTAGCCAACCGAATCTTCACATGCGCATTCGTCCCATGTGTTTAGGTAAGCGAGGTCGGGTTTAAATTCAATGTCTTGCATGTTGAGCAGCCCATACAAAAGGTGCTGCCAAGGAATAAGAAAGCGGGCATGATTATCTAACTGAATGGCGTAAAAGTCAGTCTCAGTAAAGGTATCTTTTTCAAACAAACGGTCTCTTATTTGTTGTCCGCGAGCACCTAGCGCGTAACCACCGTCGCCCCAGACTTTGAAGTCATCAGCCGAAATTACTCTAGCATTTGCAGTCCATATTCTTCCCATATCGGGGTTTAAAACCATGGGAAGCTTTGATGCGCGCTTTGGTGGTGTGTTTACTGCTTCTTGTTCTTTTATAGCAGTGAATGAAGCCTGCTGCCTTTCCATAACTGCGCCGCCAGGAAGCCAAGCCGCATTGCCGCTTTCATCAACAATCACGAGGTTTTGCGTGGGAATAGCAATGCGTTGGCCCATCTTTATCGCTGCTTGGACATTTTTTGCATTGCCGAAGTTTATTATTCCCAAGTTCGCAGCAAACGGATGATGCGCTACCCAATTAAGTGCATAGCGCTTGCCATTGAGTTCTTTCACTGGCCCATACGAGCTTACTTCAAACTCAAATGTGTGCTCACCATCAGGTAAAGGAATACGCTCTGTTACCGTACTTGTGGCCGTCGATTCGCCTAGCTCAATCCAATCTACATTGTCTAAATTTGCATTCGTAAAACCCCAAGCGATATGCCCGTTGGTGCCTACAACAATGCCAGGAATACCCGGCAGGGAAACCCCGGTTACTTGCACATCGCCGCCCGATTCTTGATAGTTTAGCTGGGCGCGATACCAGATGATGGGAACCCGCAATCCTAAATGCATGTCGTTTGCTAAAAGGCCTGCGCTTGTCGTGGTGTGACTCCCGGTCACCGCCCAGTTATTGCTACCAATATCAGGAAGTTCAGTACCGTTATATTGTGCACGGGCAATAGCAGTATTGTCGTTATCGTTTGAGTACTGAGTAGTCGCGTCTTCAGGCTCTTGCTTAATGCTCTCGCCATTACTATCTTCTGGTGAGTGAGTAATTGGGCGTAGCGATGCAGGGTACTCTGGAATAGGTGCTTCAAGCAGTGGTATCTCGCTGGCATCAAGCGCTGCCTGATAATTACTCGGCTGAGTAATGAAGCTGTATACATCATTCCCAAATGTTGAAAGCAGTGCCTCTCTTGCTAAATCAAGCTCTACTTGGCTACCTTGTAAATCCAAATACATACTGTAAATCACAAGAATACTGTCGGTGGGGCGCCATTGTTTTATATCAACGCCTGCAGCTAGGTATTCAAAAGGTGGCAACGTATACTCAGACAATGCGTCATTTACGCCGTGGGCGTAACGTACGAGTAGTTCTTGTTGTTTTGAGGGAAGGTTATCGAATACGACCTTTGCTCGTTTCTCAAATTGATGAAAGCGGGCTTTCTTATCGATATCTAGGGCAATGTCGCCCACCCATTGTGACAAACTACCCGATGCGGCGCGGCGCTGTAAATCCATTTGAAAAAAGCGATCTTGAGCATGCGCAAAACCCAGTGCATAGGCTGCGTCGAAAATATCGTTGGCTTTAATAACAGCTTGGCCTAGTTCGTCACGGCTTAGCTCAGTAGGTGCGTTTACGTGATAGGTGGCGCTATTTCCATCAAGTGCGGGCAAACTCATACGAAGCGAGATGTACAATCCCAGTACCGTTAAAAAAAGCAGTGCTAAAACACTTAAAACCAACCACTTGAACCAATTTATCACGTGTAAAACTCCCTATTTTTCTCTATCCTAACCACAGAACTTGCAAAATTGAAGTGATGTTTTATGACACATACTAAGGCGGTGCCGTGGGGCCATTAATGTTGGATTGTCAGGCCGAAGAACTTCTGCCTGAAGAAAAGGAAAAGTTAACACATCCAGTAGTGGGTGGCGTTATTTTATTTAGCCGCAACTATCATGATAAACGTCAGCTCTCTGCGCTGGTTCAAGATATAAGACGCTTTGCAAAGCGTCCAGTACTGATCGCCGTCGATCATGAAGGAGGCCGCGTTCAGCGTTTTCGTGAAGGCTTTACTGCCATACCTGCAATGGGCGATATTTTAAGGCAGTCAGAGCATCAAGATGAAAGTGCTGCATACGCAAAAGCGTGTGGATTAGTATTGGCTTATGAACTTAAAACCTTAGATATCGATTTTAGCTTTGCACCGGTGCTTGATATAAATGGTGTATCGCAAGTTATTGGTGACAGGGCATTTTCAGACAATGCAGACGACGTTATTCGTCTTGCCGCTTATCTAATCCAAGGTCTAAAAGCCGTAAATATGCCAGCTATTGGAAAGCACTTTCCTGGGCATGGCAGTGTAGCGCCAGATTCTCATGTAGCGTTACCCGTCGATGAACGCGAATTTGATGAAATACGCAGTACAGATATGGTGGTCTTTGAACGCTTAATTGAGCGTGCGTTGCTTGATGGCGTTATGCCTGCCCATGTTATTTATAATCAGGTGTGCGATAAGCCTGCGGGTTTCTCAACTAAATGGCTGCAGGATATCCTTAAACAGGATCTAGGCTTTGGCGGCGCAGTATTCTCTGATGACTTGTCTATGCACGGCGCAAGTGTTGCGGGAAGTTACGTTGAGCGTGCTGAGGCAGCACTGGAAGCAGGTTGTGATATGGTACTTGCCTGCAACAATCCGAAAGGGGCTGAGACTATCCTTGATGGATTGGAAACGCGCTTTGCTAACCCATCTAACAGCGATTTACAAAAGCGAGGGCGCGTTATGGCGCTTTACGATCGTATTATGCCAGTAGGGCTTAATGATAAATACGACAGTGCGGTTGAGCTGGTGAAGCGTTTAAGCGAACGGTAGTTTTTATAACTACCGTTTTTCATTTTCTGTTTTTTAATGCCGTTTGCTTATACTGGTACTTCGTCTACGCCAGCTTCTACATTCATAAATCGCGCAAAAGTGAAGAGAAAATCGCTCAGACGATTTAAATAAGCATGTACCACTTCTGGCACATCATAATGTTTAGATAGGCTAATGACAGCACGTTCAGCCCGGCGGCATACAGCGCGACAAACATGAGCCTGGGCAGCAGCCTTACATCCGCCAGGCAGCACAAACGATGTATTAGGCGGCATTTGACGGGTAATATTGTCTATAAGGCTTTCTAGGTTCTCAATATCAGTTTGTGTCAGCGTTGAGCTTGCTGAAATAGCAAAGCCAGCTTGAAACAGGTTGCGCTGAATGTCTTGGAGCATTGGTTTATGTTTGTCAGTAACATGCGCTGCGAGTAGCCCGATATGGCTATTGAGTTCGTCCATATCGCCGTAGCTTTGTACTACTAAATCATCCTTATCTACACGTACGGCCTTGTCAGCGTAAATTTGCGTGCTGCCCTTATCACCAGTGCGAGTGTAAATCTTCATAAAAACCTATATCTCTCTATCAATCGCAAATGTTGTTTTTTGCCTTTAAAACCAAAGCACTTACACTAAGCGTTTACTCAAATCACTCGCTAACGTCAGGGCGATTGTAGCGACGAATTTGTACTACAAAACCAAACAGCGGGTGGTCGAAATAATGCAGTTGCGTACTGATTACACGTCTTTGCTCAGCTAACGGAACTGAAACCAGTTTGTACGCTGTTGATGTCGCCTGACGGGGCTTAGCAGCATTACCAGTGCTATCATCTTCACTGCTGAAGTAGCTCATTGGTACCGGCTGGCGATAAAACATCTCGCCATCTACATGAAGGTAAGGTACGCGGTTGATATATTTAAGAAATACTTTGATAGTGCCGTCAATTTCCCAAATGGGTGTTCTTAATGAAGCATCGGTAGTGTCATCTTCACCTTGCTCTACAATCATCGGCGTATCAAGCGCTTTAAATGCGCCATACTCTATAGCCTGTGGGTTTGACAAACGGCGGTCCAAATCGGCAAAAATATCTGAAACAGCAAGAAATTGATCAGTGCCATGCGCTGCAGTTTTATCAGCTTCAAAAGCAGTACTTACATTACTTAGGCTGTTTTCATCTGTGCTCGATGTATTTCTATGGTTATCATTATCAGTAAGAGTGGCGGTGGAGCCGTAACCAAACTCTGGAGTGGAATCGTCAGTTTTATTGTCTACATTATCAACGTGTTTTGGAGCTCGCATATCACCGTTCAAGTCAAACTGCTGCGCGTAGTTTTGCCCACCATAAAGACGCACGTTGAAAGCTTTGTTTTTACCAAACATAACTGGCTGACGCCAGGTTGCGTGGAACAAACGTTCTAGCTCGCGATTAGAACGTATTTGGCGAGAAATTGAAGACAGTGCTTGCTGATTACTGGTAAGCAGATGCGCTTTTGAAGCAAGCGGCCAGTCGTGTCCTTCAATGATAATAGGTAAACTTGCTGGAGCGGGTAGCCTATTATCCGGCTGATTCACCTTCCATACGATTACAGGTTGAAGCGCGCTGCTTCTTGACTTGCTCTCGCTTATCGAAACGCCTGAGTTTAGTTCGTCGTCGCCTGGAACAACAACGTTCAGTGCAGTGGTTACCTCAGCGCTAAGCCATGGCTTCGCTTCTTCACAGTACTTAAATACAGGCACCGTGACAGGTGAGGAATCTTTTACGCCGAAGAAAGACGTCCAATAGCTGGCGATGGTTGCAGCATCAGGAGCGGGTGTGACGTCGTCAGTGATGATACCCTCATTTGAGTAGTCAAGGCTATCGCTATAGTCGGAGTCTGACGACGAATAAGAAGCCCCAAACTCATCGCCATTAATGGTTTCGCTTTGTGCCTGACTCGCTACGTCTGCTGTAGGCGATGGCTCATTGGCTGTTAAGCCGGATGTTTCATTATATCCATAGCCCGCTTCTTCAGAGTAAGAGTTAGGAGACATGTCACCGTACTGCGCACTGTTATCTTTAGACAGCGACAAGAAATCTACATCTTTTGCTGGTACGCTCAATAGTCCGTTGCTAGGCCACTTAACCGATGTTTCAGCGCCGCAAACGGCTAACCCTTGTTTTAGATAGCTTATATCAGGCGAAATGATATCGCTAATGATGTCTGCCTGAGCGCGAGGGGCTGACAAGTTGTCAGCCAAAGAAAACTGCTCTTCTAACTCAGTTAGTGCCACGTTGCGCTTAAACGCAATAACTTCCACATCGAACCACCAGTTGTCATTGGCGTTAGCTGCAGTTGAAATTGTCGTTAAGAAAACGGCGCTTATTGATGCAACTAACGGGCACCAGCGAGATAACTTCATGTTACCGCGACTCCTTTGCAAAATCGGCAATAATATCGCTAATAAACGCGATGCGCTCTTTAGCTGTTTCGGTCTTTTTCACCAAACGCAGTTTTTGGCTTCCTTCAAACTTAAAGGTGTTTGGTTTGGTTTGCACCAAACTAATAATATAGCCTGGGTTAACCTTAGTGGTTTCTTTAAACTCTATGGTACCGCCTTGGGCCGACAAGTCTACTTTTAGAATGCCTAACGCTTGGGCTTTTAGTTTAATTTCAGCCACTTCTATCAAGTTTTTGGCAGGCTCTGGCAATAGACCAAAGCGGTCAATACATTCTACCTGGAATTCATCAATGTCGTCTTGGGACGTACAGCTTGCCAGACGTTTATATAGCGATAGGCGAGTGTTAACGTCGGCAATATAGTCTTCAGGCAATAGGGCTGGAATACGCAGTTCAACTTCGGTATGGCCCGAGGTCGCGTCGTCTAACGAAGGCTCTCGGCCTTCTTTAAGCGCGTTAACGGCTTTATCGAGCATATCCATGTACAAACTGAAACCAATACTCGCTATTTGCCCCGATTGGTCGTCGCCTAACAACTCACCGGCACCACGAATTTCTAAATCGTGGGTAGCAAGCGCAAAACCTGCACCTAAATCTTCAAGCTGTGATATTGCTTCTAATCGTTTCACTGCATCTTTGGTCATGCGCTTTGGATGAGGCGTTAATAAGTATGCGTACGCTTGATGATGCGAACGACCTACACGGCCACGAAGCTGGTGAAGCTGCGCTAAACCTAAATGATCGGCTCTATCCATAATAATGGTATTCGCACTTGGTACGTCGATACCTGTTTCAATGATGGTAGTACACACAAGTACGTTGTAGCGCTGATGATAGAAGTCGCTCATTACGCCTTCAAGTTCACGCTCGCGCATTTGGCCGTGCCCCACTGCAATACGGGCTTCGGGAACAATTTCTGCGATTTCTTCAGCCGTTCGCGCAATGCTATCTACTTCGTTGTGAAGGAAGTAAACCTGACCACCACGCAATATCTCACGCATAATGGCCTCGCGAATAACGGCTTTATTACGCTGCTGCACAAAGGTCTTAATTGATAAACGACGGGCCGGGGCTGTGGCAATAATCGATAAGTCGCGCATGCCTGATAACGCCATGTTAAGCGTACGAGGAATAGGCGTTGCCGTAAGGGTAAGGATATCAACGTCGGCACGTAATGACTTAAGTTTCTCTTTTTGACGCACGCCAAAGCGATGTTCTTCGTCGATGATCACAAGGCCTAAGTCTTTATATTTAATATCGCTAGACAGCAGTTTATGTGTGCCTACTACGATATCTACTTTGCCTTCGCCGATCCGCTCAACCACAGATTTTTGCGCTTTACCGCTTACAAAACGGCTCATGACTTCAATTTCAAACGGCCATGCCGCGAAACGGTCTTTAAAGTTCTCGTAATGTTGCTGAGCCAGTAGGGTAGTGGGCACCAAAATAGCCACCTGTTTACCAGCATTAGCTGCAAGGAATGCCGCGCGCATAGCAACTTCGGTTTTACCGAAACCTACGTCACCGCAAACTAGGCGATCCATAGCCGATGGACTGCCCATGTCGTGCATAACCGCAGCGATGGCTTGGGCTTGGTCGGGTGTTTCTTCAAAGGGGAAGCTGTCTGAGAAGGCTTGGTAGTCGTCCCAATTTATTTTGTAGGCAAAACCTGGCTTGGCTGCGCGGCGGGCATATACATCTAAAAGCTCAGCCGCTACGTCACGAACTTTTTCGGCGGCTTTTTGCTTGGCTTTTGTCCATGCGTCTGAGCCCAAGGCGCTAACTGGTGCGCTGTCGGCATCGCCACCAGTGTAGCGTGAAATCAAGTGAAGCGACGCCACAGGCACGTAAAGCTTAGATTGCTTGGCATACTCAATGCACAAATATTCGGTTGCTACGCCGCCCGCGTCCAACGTTTGAAGGCCCAAATAACGGCCAACACCGTGATCGAGGTGCACCACAGGCTGACCAATAGAAAGTTCGGCCAGGTTGCGGATAATGGCGCTTTCGTCGGTGGCGGTGCGTTTATCGCGAAGACGGCGCTGACTTACTTTCTGGCCTAATAGTTCGGTTTCCGTAATAAATAACAGTTCGCCTTCCTGGGTTTGCCAGCGGAAACTGTTATCAACCATACCCACGGTAATGCCAATGTTGTCGTGACTTGCGATAAAATCGCTAAAGCTATCAACAATCTTTGGTTTGATGCCTGCTTTTGCGAGTACGGTTAGCAAACCCTCTCGGCGACCTTGGGTCTCAGCACAAAACAGTACCTTAGCCCCGTTGTCAGTGGCTTGATTTACCGTTTTAATGAGTCTTTCAGCAGGTACTTTTTTCTGCGAGTTAATCGCAATATCATCAAGCTTTTCGCACTGAAGGTTGCTAGCACCTGATTTTTCTTCAAGTACCTTGCTGGAAAGGGATGCACGTGGCCACTGTTTTATGACACCAAATAGCTCATTTATAGGTAAAAACAGCTCGTCTGGTGCAAGCAGTGGACGGGCTAAGTTATAACGATACTGCTCGTAACGTTCTTGTACGTCGGCCCAGAAAAACTCGCTGGCGTCTTGCACATCACCGTGAAGTAATAGCAGGCTTTTAGGGTGAAGATAGTCAAAAAGCGTAGCGGTTTTTTCAAAGAAGAGGGGAAGATAATATTCCACACCGCTCGGCATGGTGCCCTTGCTTACCTGAGAAAATACGCTTTCAGATGCATTGTTTGCGTCGAACTTTTCTAAAAACTGCTGGCGGAAAAGCGTGATTGCCTCTTTGTCTGTAGGAAATTCTCGTGCTGGTAGCAAGCGAATTTCGTTAACAGCCTCGCCAGAGCGTTGGGTTTCAGTATCGAAATAGCGAATGGAGTCGATTTCGTCATCAAACAAGTCTATTCGAAATGGCTGGTCGCTTCCCATCGGAAAAAGGTCGATGATGCTGCCGCGCACCGAGAATTCGCTGTGGCTCATTACCTGACTAACATGCAGGTAGCCGGCTTGCTCGAGATTGCGTCTGAACTGATCTCTATCTAAGGTGTCGCCCTTGTTTAGCATAAGCAAATACTTTGCTAAATAATCGGTAGGGGCTAAACGCTGCATTAACGTGTTAACAGGCACTATGAATATGCCTTCGCCTTGCTGTGTAAAGCGGAATAGGGTTTCTAATCGCTGAGAAACAATGTCTTGATGGGGCGAAAACGAATCGTAGGGCAGTGTTTCCCAATCTGGAAACAGAGTAATAGGTGTATGCTTTGTATTATCGCTTAAGAAGAAGGCTATTTCTTTTTCGAGCTTCATTGCCGACGGTGTATCGGCGGTAATCAGTACAATAGGGCCTTTGTATTGGCTGAGTGCTTGGCTGATACATAGTGCGGCACTGCTGCCTTGAAGTTGGCCCCAGTGTTTGTGATCTTGTGATGAGGCTTCTTTTTTAGGCGCAGGTAATGGAAGCGATAATAAAGTGGCTGTCATGACGTCCTGTTTTTTAAGTGCAAGATGAGTTTTACGGCTTATATACTGATGTTAGGGTCTATTCAGATCCCGCTTTTTTTTCTTTTGCCCGCTTTCTTAGCTGTTGCGTTTGAATATGCAAGCTAGCGCGAACTAAAAGCTCCTGGTCTTGCTCTCGAATGGTGTTAAAAATAAAGGCGATATGGTAACGGTCTTCTACTTGCTCGCAAGTAATTACTTCGCCAAAACAAAATATTGCTGCTGCTTCGGCATCCAAGAAAAGTTTAAGTTCCGCTTTGGCGCCCACATCCAATGCTTCTTTTGACTCGATGACCACACCGCCACCACCGAGCTTTACGGTTTTGAAGCGAAACTCTGGCTCGTCTTGCTGGTGCAAAACGAACGACATCATCAAGTCAATTTTTCGAGATTGATGGTTTAAGTAGTCAGCCAGCGACTCAGCATGATCACTTAGGTTGCGAAGCGGACGAATTGCCTGTGCTTCAATAGCGGCCATTTCGCTGGCAATGCGAAATGCATACGGCATCGACTCCTCTAAGTTCTCTTCATCAGGCACTACTTCGTCTTCACCTAACGGGCGCATATTGGCGTTTATGCGATGTGCGATAGAAAAATATTCATCGAATTGGGCTTTTTTTTGTTCTAGGCTAAGTTCGCTCACATCATTCCTCTGCCACTAATTCTTGTGCAGTTAGTAACTTATAAGTAGTATACCGATCACACGTAGTATACTCACTTTACTATTTTGGGGTTAACCCGTCATCTCGTCTTTGGGCTACTTATCTGAATTTCTCATTCATTAAGCATAGCTAAACATAAGGCAGATTACCGTATTACTGAAAAGCAAGGCGCTATGTTTTATCCTCTTTCTGCATTCATTGCTTATCGTTATGCCAAGTCTAACAAAGCAAGCCAAACCAGTTTTGTTTCATTTATTAATCGATTTTCAGTGGCCGGTATTGCACTGGGATTGATGGCGCTCATTATCGTTGTATCGGTGATGAATGGCCTTGAAGGGCAGCTAAAACAGCGCATCTTAGGCATTGTCCCTCATATTGAAATTACAAAGACACCCATCATAAGCGAGAATCCTAGCAGGACATCCAACGAAAACGAAGTTACAGAGACACCCACGCAAACTGCAGAAAAAACGCAGGCAGTGACTTTAAAAGAAATTAGCGAGACACCCATCGAAGGCGTTGTTGCCTCTATGGCTTACAGGGAAGCTGAAGCAGTAGTGCAGTCTCGCTCGGACTTGCGTGGTGTTCAGGTTCACGGTGTTCAACCTGAAGTAATGATTGAGCACACTTTGGTAGCAAACCACATGGAGCAGGGGCGATTTAGCGATTTAACTGAGGGGAGTTTTGCTGCCATTATTGGGCGCTCACTTGCCATAAAACTTGAAGCGCGGGTTGGAGACCGATTGCGGGTTATGGTGGCAGGCGCAAGTGTGTATACACCTTTTGGAAGAATGCCAAGTCAACGGCTTGTAACCGTGGTGGGTGTCTTCGATATGGGCTCGCAGATGGATGACAAAGTGATGTATATGAACCTTAAGGATGTGAACCGCTTAATGCGAGATCCTAAAGGTAGCGAACAATCGCTTCGACTCTTTTTAGATGACGCTTTTAACTACCAAGCAGTTGTTAGCGCGCTCACCGATAGGGTGGGTGTCTCTGTAAATAATATGAAGACTTGGCGTGAGCGTCAGGGGCCGCTATTTGATGCCGTCAAGATGGAGAAGAACATGATGACACTCATGTTGCTGCTTATTATCGCGGTAGCGGCATTTAATATCGTTTCGGCACTGGTAATGGTGGTAACGGAAAAACAAGGCGATATCGCAGTACTCCAAACTCAAGGTATGTTACCCAGTTCAGTAATGTGGATTTTTGTGTTAAACGGTTTGTTTAACGGCATTAAAGGCGCTGGCATTGGTCTAGTATTAGGCGTAGTGATTACGCTCCAATTAAATAACATTTTGGACCTTATCGGGTCGCCGTTAGCCTTAGCGGCAGACGGTAGAGGGCTGCCAATTGAAATGGACGTTGTACAAATTGCAGGCATTGCTTTGCTGTCTTTGCTACTGTGTGTTTTAGCCAGCGTTTATCCAGCGCGCAAAGCGATGAAAATTGCACCATCGCAAGCGCTCCAAAACGAATAAATCGCTGAATTTACCGTGCAAGTTAGTGCAAAATTCACTATACTCGCGGTCTTTTAAATTTTGCCCAGTGAGACGTCATGAACAAGAATTTTATCACCTCGCAATCGCTTCTACAGGATTCCTTTCGCCTAGCGGCAAAGGTGTATGAAGACGGCTTTCGCCCTGACTTTATTATTGGTATCTGGCGTGGTGGTGCTCCCATTGGTATCGCGGTTCAAGAATTCTTTGAATTTAAGAATACGTCAACCGACCATATCGCAGTACGTACATCGTCTTACTACGGAATAAACAAACAATCGAAAGAGATCCGTGTGCACGGATTACACTACTTGGTAGAAAACGCGAATGCTGATGACAAGTTGTTGATTGTTGATGATGTTTTCGATTCAGGCCGCAGCGTAGATGCACTTATTAAGCAAATTAATAAACTAATGCGTTTGAACATGCCTAAAGATATTCGCATTGCATGTCCGTGGTACAAGCCGCAAAACAACACAACAGACATCGTGCCAGATTATTACGTTAACGAAAGTGATGAATGGCTAGTTTTCCCTCATGAAATTGCGGGTTTGTCGGAAGAAGAAATTCGTGAAGGCAAAGGCGAGCTGGCTGACGTTATGGACATTTTGTTCAAAAAGTAGTGAGTAATTGCTTGATATAAGCGACTAGGAGTTGCTGTTAAACGTATCAAAACCGCACGCTTGTGCGGTTTTTTTATCTTCCAACTTCGTTGGAAAAGATAGGGTAAATGTGGTGCCCACGTTTACTTCACTTTCTACGCTAATGGTTCCCCCCATCGCTTCAACGATGGAGAACGAGATATAAAGTCCTAATCCAGTGCCTTTGCCGGTTGGTTTGGTGGTGTAAAACGGTTCAAAGAGCTTTTGGAGGGCATGCTTTTCTATACCGCAGCCCGTATCTTTTACCGTTATGACGGTGTGATCTTTTTCTTCAAACGAAGAAATAGTTAATTTATCCCCATCTTCCATCGCTTGCGCAGCATTTACGAATAAATTGACTAATACTTGGTTTAATTTTCCTGTTTTTCCCTTAATTAAAGGCACATCGCTTAGGTGCTGTTGAATCTTTATGCGGTGCTTCAATTCACTGTTTACTAATCGCAAGGCGTGAGCTATGCAGTCGTTCACGTTTACGGTTTCATCATCGGGAATATCTGCATCGTGGGAAAAAGAGCGAAGACTGGTGATAATGTCTGTAACTCTATTTAGGCCTTCCTCTGATTCGCTGCAAATATCTGCAATTTCGTCGCTTAATGAATCAATCTTATTTTCAACCTTCCACTGTTTCGCAGCTTCAGCTACCTTCAGCCTCTCATCGTCGGTTGCGCTAGCTGCCAATTGTAAGACGATTTCTTGCATTTGCGATAGCGCAGGCAGCACGTTCCGTAAAAAGTGAATGTTGCTATTAATGAAAGCAACAGGGTTATTAATTTCATGGGCAACACCAGCGGCAAGTAAACCTAGCGATGCCATTTTTTCTGAATCGATAAGGCTTTTTTCTACAATGGCTTTTTCTTCTTTCAACCTCACCGTTTCAAGCGCCATTAGCTTAGCCTGCATCCCCATGGCCATTTGCTCGGTAAAGGTATGGTATCTGTTAGCCATATCCACAAATTCTTGGGTGTAATAACCCAGAGCTTGATGGCAAAACACAATAACTGCGTGTTGCTGATGTACTTTAAATGGACAATAAAGTACAGAGGTGACGGGCGTGTCGAATAAGGATAGGTGGCGTTGCCACGTCGCTTGCTGCTTGATGTTGAATAGTGCTATAGGCTCACTTTTTACCGCGCGGGAGAGCGTGTCATCGATTTGCCATACGGTGTTAAGTAGCGGTGGATGGGTGCTGTTAATGCACCTCATTTTGCCAGCGCTTTCATTCTCAAGAACAAAGCAAACTTGATAATTATACAGTCCTTTGAACACACTAAACATTTTTTTATAAAGGTCTTGTTCGTCCTCTGCGGTAAGTAATACGCGAGTGCCTTCTAGCAAAGCATCGCTTTCCTTCTTATGTGCCTCAGCCTGCTGTTTAAGGCGGTAAACAAGCGCTAGATCTTCTAAAACATTTTCGTAATCTTTATTCATTGAGAGAACACTACCGCTGATATCATAAGGTTGCCGTGTCTGTTCTTGCCATCTAAAAAGCGCCCTTGCTCGCCAAAAGTAAACGGGCCGCAAATAGGTAATGCTGGAAATTTTTCTTGCAGCGAATTCAGCATGAAATTAATTTCGTCTCCAACCATCAAGCGACATCCTGCGCAGTAAATCATTAGTACGCCAACAGGCTTTCTATTTTCGGGCAGCAACATAACCGCATTGTTTATCACACGCTCTGCACGAGACGTAAGGCTAGAAATGCTACCTTCCATCAACACCAACTCTTCACCTTCTTCTACTTCTGAAAAAACATGTAGTGCACCACTTTCATCGACAGAATCGGGGTGGCACAGAAGGTAATTCACCGCACCGTTGTCTAATTCTACTGGTCTGCCTAGCGGTGCTGACGATGTTAGTCCTAAAATTTGACCGCCATATAGCTGTTGAGCGATAAGGTTATTGGTCGCTTTGTTATAAACGGTGCTTGCACCGCTATTGTTAAGCTGTTGTAGTTGGCGTCCTTTCGCTTTCGTTGCTTTAAATAGGGTATCGGTTGGCTTGTATCCTGAGCTATAACTCACCCCTAATGGAGTAGAGGGATACATAACTGCAACTACCACAGTGTTTGGTCCGCACGCATCTTTTGTAACGGTTGTCCAGTCGCCTGAAACCGTGTTGTCTGCCATTGAACCACCAAAAATAGGAACTTGAGTCCCTACAATGCTGGCGAAACCTTCAAGTATTCTTTCTTCTTCTCCTGGCGGCAACGCACACCAAATTAACGCTGGGCTTTCATAAGGTCTTCCCGCATTGTTTAGCGCATTTTGTAACGCGATGGCGCCAGCTTCAAAGGCGCTGTAGCAGGAGGCGTCTGCACTTCCAACGCCGTAGGCTCCACCATCGTCATTCACACAAAAAAGCGCTAACTGGCACCCCGCGTCAACGGTACTGCCGTCGCAAAGTAGCGCTCCTAAACAAGAGCTGGAAATGAAATAAGGCGCGGTAAACGCGCTAAGGCCATGTTGAAGCTCGTTAAAAGGTAAGTCTGCATTGCCGTAGCCAATAACGAGTGAAGGTGTATTTTCACTAAATAACCTATCTATTTCGGACGCCATACTAGGTGCTTCGTTACACTCCAACGAAAATGTTTGTATATACATTCGGCCTTTACCACTCAACCATACTCTTTAATAATAGATTGAAATTAGGAAAAGCTTATTAAACATTAGTTGAAGAGTTACACGAGTTACAGTAACTGTGTTGAAGAGAACTTAATTATCGAGGTAAAACTTGTCGTGAAAGGTATAAACCCACGTTGGCTGGTAGATCACTAAAAGCGTTATCGCCATACCGTTTAACAGAGCTTCAGGAAAGACCAAAAGTGGTATAAGCAAAACGTAGTTGTCAAAAATGATGTCCCAAGTATATGTACCTTCAATGTAATAAAACGCACCGAGCGTTAGCGTCTTTAATGCAATAGAAAGAGCGGCAGGGAAAAAGGCACAAACAAAAATGTACACGAAAAGTTGTCGAGGGATACGGTGAAAAGAAAGCATATAAAATAGATAGGTTATGCCAATAGGTACAACGGTGCCGAGTAGCCCGTTAACGCCAAAGTTTTCCCAACTTCCGTAGCCGACTGCGTTTGCGCCTAATAGCGCGATAAACGATGCAATAATAGCGTTTCTAAAGCCGAGCATTAATGTCAAAACTGAAAGGCCTAGAAAATGAACATCTAAGCCCTCGAAGATGCCTGCTTTAAACAACCAGAGAACGAAAAGCGAAGCAGCAGTACCAAAGATAAGGTGTTGCTGCTGCTTGTTACTCGCAAAATGAGTAAAGTCCACATGCCTGACCGCACCGAGTAGAAATACACCGTAAATCAGCAATGCTAGCAGTTGTAGTGAACTCACTTTTATTCCTTAGTTAATGGCGGGGAGCAGTATTTAGTACTGTTTACCCTTTATACTCAGCCCAAATAGGCGCGTGATCAGACGGCTTTTCGATGCCTCTCAGCTCATAATCAATACCGGCGTCATGTAGTTTTGCATGAAGCGGTTTTGTTGCCAAAATCAAATCTATGCGAAGGCCACGATTATCGTTGAATCCTTTTGAGCGGTAATCGAACCACGAAAACCTGTCGTTTGTCTCTGGGTTGAGAGTTCGAAAACTATCTTCAAAGCCCCAATCGATCACTGTGTTCAACCACTCACGCTCTTCCGGCAAGAAGCTGCATTTTCCAGTTTTCAGCCAACGTTTGCGGTTGTCTTCACCAATACCAATGTCCAAGTCTGTATGAGAGATATTGACATCGCCCATAACAATCACGTTGTCATCTGGTGTGTGGTTATCATCTAAATAAGTCATTAAGTCTTTGTAGAACTTACGCTTAGCTGGGTACTTGGTTTCATGCTTTTCGTTTTCGCCTTGAGGAAAGTAACCATTTAGAACGGTAACGGGCTCGCCAGCATCATCGGTGGTTTTTAAAATAATCATGCGACGTTGGGCGTCTTCGTCATCTGTTGGGAAACCCATCGACACAGAAAGCGGCTCTTTCTTCGCCAAAAAAGCAACGCCGTAATGGCTCTTTTGTCCGTGGAAATAAACGTGATAGCCCATGGCCTCAACGGCTTCTACCGGAAACTGTTCGTTGTGAACTTTAATTTCCTGTAAGCCAATAATATCGGGTTGGTGTGCGTCGATAACCGCCTGAAGTTGATGTAGACGAGCGCGAATACCGTTTATATTAAATGAGATTACTTTCATGCTTTTTTAGTGGTTGCTTCGAATTTGGCTAGAGTTTACCAGAAACTGCACGGCCGCTTAACGACGTTTTGCCACTATATTAATGCATTCAGTCGATTGGCTAGATTAAGTTTATTTATAGCTAATGGTGAAATCGCTGTGTATAAAAGCTCGTCATTAGCATAAATTTAGTCATCCCTTAATCACACGTTTGCCTCATGGTAGGGAGTGTCATTTGGTGCCGTGCGCTTACCGAGTGAAATCAAGAACTCAAACCAAGCATTTGCGTCTTGCACCGCGTTCTTAACAAAGCTTTCATTATCTAGGCCGAGCTCGGGTAAGAGTGTTTCTACGTCTTGTTTGAAAGACACCCATGCTTTGGCACATCCTGCCATCGCTTGATAATACTCGGTAGGAATATCTAACGTCATGGCTTCTAACCGCCTAACAATAATGTTGGCGCCCATTGATGAGCCCAACCATACATAGATGGCTGCGATGGCATGGCTGGTGGTTGAATTGGAGCAAGGAGTTAACTGTGCGATAGCCTGGGCGTTTAAGACTGGCTCATCTTTGTTTTTTATTCTTGTAGTAGGTTCGAGCTTGGCATGGGTGTCACTGTAACGTTGTTGAGCAGACAGTGTTGCGGACGACAACGCGTGGGTGTCATTGTTAAGCGCTAGTAGAACAACTTCCCTATTGAGCATTGAGGCGATGCGGTTAAGGGAAGGGGTCTGGAGTGCAGCCTGTTTTACGGTTTCTGCTGTTGTTTGGTGAAACACCCTCATGATGTTAAGGATGGCAAGATAGGCCTCATGGTTAAACTCACTATCTTTGTGGTACATCGAGAAGGGAAAGGTATTTTCCAAGATAGCGTGGTTGGCATGGGTGTCTTGCTTAAGAGCAGTAAATAGATTGCGCATGAGGTAAAGGTCTTTGCGTTTAAGCTTTCACAGCGTTGAATGATTTGCTCTAACTTTATCATGGGTGTCTTCGTAACGGGCGAAAAATGTCAATGTTAATAATGTAATGGCTGATCGAGTTACAACCGGGAGTGATTCCCGTAATTTCAGGGGTAAACTTGGGTGTCTTCTTAATAATGTTTTTGATGATGAAGAAGAGCTATGGATGGGTGTCTTTGTAAGTGTGTTAGCCGAGGGGGCTTTTTTAACGTTTATTGCATTGCGCCTATTACTGGGGCAGGTATACTTGCCGCAAAATTTGAGATAGGTGAAATAACGTGTTTCCAGAAACAGTTGCAGACAAATTGAGTGATGCGGTTATCGAGCAAGCGATGAAGCTAAGTGCAGAAGACCGACAAGAGCTTGTAGTGAGCTATATTGCAAAAGCAAATGAAATTTGGATGGTGCAAGGTAGTGAAGGTTTTGTGATGTTTGAAGGTGGTGAAAGCGTTCAGCTACCAGTATTCCCGCATCACGATTTAGCTCAAAAGTTTGTAGATATAAACGAAATTGAAGGCCAATGCGTGAATATTACGCTCGATGAGTTTATGCAAACTTGGTTGCCAGGCCTTGATAAGAATGGCGTTGAGCTAGTAATGTTCCCCACCACGAGTGATGTTGAAAACCTAGTTATGACTGCAGATGACTTAGCCTCAGAGCTTAGCGGAAATTAAGCAAGGTATAGAGATCATGAGTTCTCTCGAAACTTTGCTTCCTCTGGCTTCATCTTTGGCTAACGCGAAAGGGTGGGACGATTTTACTCGTACACTGATGCTTGCGGGTAAATCGCTTGTCCCGCTTCCAGCGGAAAAACGTTTGGCTGAAACAGAAGTAGAAGGGTGTGAAAGCCCGGTATGGCTCGCAACTTCTGACGAACAAGGCAGTTTGATGGCTTACTCGCCTAGCAAAGTGATCCGCGGCGTGCTTGCAGTATTGTTAGAAAAAGCAAACGAGTTAACCCCGCAGCAGCGCAGTGAATTCGACTTTGAGAGATATTTGTCTCGCTGTCAGCTGGAACGCTACTTAAGTCAGTCCCGTGGAAACGGGATTAAATCTGTAATAGCTAAATTAAAGGGCATCTAGCCGCTAAACTAGTGGCTGCCGTTATTTGTTTTTTGCTTCAATCCACTGGCTCATGTACTTGCTCGCTGTCAGTGTTTGATGCCACAACAAGCTTTGCAAAAATAAACCGTTTCTATGCGTGTTAAGCGACTGTTTTAAACCAATGATTCTTTCAATTAACGGCACTTCTGGCTGTTCGCTTTCAAATGAGCTAAGTATTGTCGCCGTTAAGTTACTAGCGCTATCCCACGTAGACTTATCATTGTGAAGTTCCACAGCTTGTCTGACGTAGTCTTGAATAACCGCTGCGTCATTTGTATTCGCGCTACAAAGCGCACCAGGCCATTGCGCTAGCTGCTTTGGATCATCGATTTCCTGTATATTGCTATTAGCAGTGATTGAAGCGGTTGAGGTGATACCTTCTGCGCCTATCCACGTGGTGATACTAGGAGTAGCGCAGCGCATCGCATCAATTAGTTTGCCTTTAATGCCTGCGCCAAATCGTAAAGGAGCGATCAGCGCCTTTGCACTCAACATTATAGACTCCACATTTTCGGCCCAACCTTTTACCAAAAAGCCTTGTTTTTCGTTGTGCAGTTGGGTGGCCTTTTTAGGCGGGTAAGCGCCGTATATGTGCAATTCTGCTTTAGGTAGCGCTTTTCTTATCTCAGGCCATATGCTTTGCTTTAGTTGCAGGACCGCGTCCCAATTAGGCGCATGGCGAAAGTTTCCAATATGAACAAAGTGCGCTCTTTCCTCAAAAGGAAGCGTCACGAGGGGCGTTTTTCCTACAACAAGAGGGTGGTATTGGAGCTGCGCTCTAGGTACACCGTAATGTTCCGTCAAAAGCGCCATTTCTCGTTTTGAAATTACTAATGTAAGGTCGCTTCTTAGTATTGCTGCAACTTCTCTTTGCGCCAATTCGCTATTTAACTGAGCAAGGCGAGCATCATTGTCCTGTTTTACCGCTTCGTGCCTAGCCTGACGCAGGCTGTGCAAATCTTCAGTGTTTAAAACTCGAAGTGCATCTGGGCGCGCTTCTTTTACTCGCCAAGAAAATTGCTCTTCTGTCATGTAGCGGTCGAATATAACAACGTCAGGCTTTATATGCGCTATTTGGCTATTAAAAGAACTACAATTCAATGCCACAGAATGCACATCAACGCCTAATGCTGTAAGGTCTTCTTTATGGTCGCTATCGGTGGCAGCGGTCAGAAATGTCACATTGAAATCGGCAGATAAGCAACGCTTAATAATAGCTAACATATTTTGGCCCGCGGCCGAAGAATTTGGCTCAGGCCACACATAACCGATAACAGCGACATTTAACATGGATGGATTACAACTTTTGCTTTAAGAATTTTGCCATCAAGGGCATAGTAAATAGTGTGCAAATACTACCATAAATTTGAATTGGTCATTACAAAAGCAAGTGTTCCTTAGAAAATCTAATTCTTATGGGTAATTACCCTAAGTTTTTCTATGTATTAGAATTATTTGTATGTAAAAAGGGGCAAAAAGCTATAATACAGGCCTTCCAGAGATGCGCTGAATACACGAGTGTAGTGCGTATCAGCGGCGTTGCGTGAATTGTTGATGTTCAGCGTAAAGCAAGATTTTCAAATTGAAAATGAGCCCCGCGGTATCACGGCTTATGAAGGATTCAGGTTAACTTAATGATTAGTAAAGAAATCATACTTTTTTACTAGTTGATACTTATTGACCAACTACATTTTTGTGCCTATACCTTAATGGACACAAGGCGAATGGAGGTGCCTTCAACGCTATATTGACAAAGGCGGCATGAAAGAGAGTGCACGAATGAATTTAGATGAATTAGTTTCGAAAGCGGAAAACCTCTTTGTTTTACCTGATTCGGTAACTCGACTTAAAGCTTGTATGGATGATGAAGCTTCAAGCATTGACGACATCGGCGATATTATTGCTTTCGATCCGTCATTGGCAACGCAATTGCTAAGAGTAGCAAACTCAGCGCTCTATCGTTTTCCTAATAAAATAGACACCGTCACAAGAGCCATCCAGGTAGTGGGGACTCGCTCCACTTACGACTTGGCACTGGCTTATGGCGTAAGCCAAGCATTCAGTGATGTAGACGGTCAACGTATCGATCTCGACAAGTTTTGGGAGCAAAGTGTATCGTGCGGTCTCTTGGCAAAATACTTTGCCGATATGCGCAATATTCGTGAGCCTGAGCGACTCTTTGTTTCGGGGCTGCTTCACAACATAGGCGAGCTGGTAACCGTTTCGGTTTTGCCTGAGTCGGCAACCCGTTGTCAGGCATTCAACACCAGAGTAAGTCCTGCTGAACTTCAATTTGGAGTGCTAGGGTTCACGTATGCGGAATTATCGGCAAGATTAATTGAAAAGTGGGATATTCCAAGCTCTATTTATACGCCAATTGCCAGTATCCACAAAGAAGAGGAGGAGTCTGCTTCTACAGATGAGAAGATTCTACAACTCTCCTATGTGTTGGCACTCGATAACGTTAACCCTGAGATCTACCCGAGTTATCACAACTTAAAGCCAGAATTGCATGAGGCATTGTCGCTTAATCGCGAAGATTTAGAAGACGCGCTAGATATAACCAACCTGCAGTGTATTTCGGTAATTTCCCTGTTTAACCCTAACGCGTTTATGCTGTATTAACGTAACGTTTTTAACGTGCTTTTCGAAATGCCGTAGCGATCAGTCGAAAATCGCTACGGTTTGCCTACTGATGGCAATCACTTCATTATCCTTATCCCAAATCGTCGCTTCAGTATGGCCATAACCATCTGCAGCTTGTCTTGTGTGAGCTTTATAAGCAAACCAGTCTGTCGGGCTTACCGGCTTGTGAGGATGGATAAATTCTAAGTTCCAACTTACTGTACTGGCTGGTGCCGGAAGCTTCATCATTTGTAAAAGTGTAGGTGGCCATGCGTCGATCATAGTAATGATATGTGCATCAGTGATGGCTTCGGGGGCCTGTTTGAAGCGCATAAAGCCGTGGTAATGGCTGGTTTTTCTGCGCGTAAATGGAATGCCGCCATCTTCAATTGCCAAATCAAAATAGCGCAAGAATTTAGGCGTAACTTTAGGTATTTGCGGGATGAACTTTGCTTTATTCGGCTGAGGCATGTCGTGTGTATCTGTATTCTCAACTTGAATACCTGACTGACGCGCAACACCAAAACAGGCTTGCGAAAAAACACAGCTTTTGCCGTCTTGAATAGCATGAGCGGTGAACTGAGAGACATTTTTCCCTGTTCTAAGTAGCGTTACTTCGATAGAAAAAGGCGCTTCAAGAGATAGGGGACCGACAAAGTTGGTGGTAAAAGAGCGCAGCACACGGTTATCAGTGACTTGCTGCTTTACTGCGGTGTAAAGCATACCGGCAGAAATTCCTCCAAACGCAGTTCGTCCCTGTCCCCACGTCTTAGGGATAACTAGTCCATCAACTTTCCATGTGTTTTCCGAAGTTTGAGATAATTGAGGAATATTGAGCAATTCATCTACTGTCATATTTGCTTGTCTGGTCTGATGAGTTAAGTGTTTGTCATCGTACCTTAAGCGCTATAGAACGAAAAGCCTCAGTTAGAAATTTTCGTTATGTTAACAAATAAGTAACAATTAGTTGTTTATTTTTTTGCCTAATGCATAGACTGGGCTATTGTCACTCAAAAGGACTGTTATGGCCCATACTCACGTTGAAGGTATTCCCGCTGCAGAAGCAGGAGCATCTAGAAGTTACCGGAATTACGTTCTATTCATATTAACCTTGGTGTATGCCTTTAACTTTATAGACAGGCAAATCATTGGGATTCTATCTCCTTTTATCAAAGCCGATTTGGGGTTAGATGACGCCCAACTTGGGTGGCTTAAAGGCATCTACTTTGCGCTACTTTATACCGTGATGGGGATCCCAATTGCATGGCTTGCCGACAGGTACAGCCGCGTTAATATCATTGCGATCTCTCTAACGCTTTGGAGTGGATTTACCGCTGCATCTGGGTTAGCTGCCAATTACATGCAGCTTGCCATAGCACGTATTGGTGTCGGCATTGGTGAAGCGGGTGGTAGTCCACCGTCCCACAGTATTATTTCTGACTTATTCCCTAAAGAAAAACGCGCGGGCGCGCTCGCAATATACTCTTTAGGTATTCCTTTTGGCGTCATGCTTGCGTTTTTTGCATCAGCGTTCTTTTTACAGGGCGGTTCTGCCGACTGGCGAACGGTAATGTACAGCGTGGGTATTCCAGGGGTGTTACTGGCTATTTTGCTTAAGCTCACGGTCAAGGAACCTGCCAGAACGGTCTCTTTACCAAGCGCAGATGATGCGAATAAGCCGAGTGTAAAGTCGTCGCTCAAGATGCTACTAAAAATTCCGACGTGGTGGGGAATGGCTCTGGGTATTTCCTTTGGATCATTCGGTAACTATGCCATATCGACATGGGTAATTGATTACTACGTTCGCGCCTTTGCGGGTTTAGATATTACACAGTTGCTAATCGTTTTTGGCATTATCAACGGCACCGCCTATGCGCTCGGTGTATGGCTAGGGGGCTATATTGCTGATAGATGGGGTAAGCACAATAAAAAAGCTTATGCGCTATTGCCCGCTATCGCGTTAATTATTGGTGTGCCGGCATTTTATGCATCGTTACAAGTGCAAGATTTGTGGTTATCAGTAGGGCTCATGGCGCTGTTGTTATTCACCAGTGGTTCATACCTAGGCCCAAGTTTTGCGATGGCACAGACACTGGCTCCAATAAACGTAAGAGCCATGTCGACAGCGTTGTTCTTCTTTGTATTGAACATCATTGCGCTGGGCGGTGGCCCAACGCTGACGGGTATTATTAGCCAAGCATTGGTGCCATCTTTAGGCGAGACCGAGGCATTGAGACAGGCACTCATCTACCTAGTAGTTCCTTACGCGCTTTCTATTGCCGTGTTCTTATGGACGAGCACGAAGATTGTAAAAGATTGGGAAATGGCAGAAGCCAGAGGCTTATAGTATTATCGAACTTTCATGCTAAGGGGCTGATTTAAAGCCCCTTTGTTGTTTGAGTATAAAGGAGTGTATTGGTGACATCGTCAGAGTTGAGTTTTCATTTTGCCCATGCAAATGGATTTCCGGCAGGTAGTTATAATGCGATGTTTTCAGCGTTACCTGATCACTTTCACCGTCTTCATGTTGAGCGCTTCGGACACGACCCTCAGCTTCCAGTGAATGGTAACTGGCGCAATCAAGTTCAAGAACTTATCAAGCATATAAAAAAAGAGAACAAGGATCCGCGAGGCGTGTATGGTATTGGGCATTCATTTGGTGCTGTAATTACCTACATGGCGGCTTGCGAAGCGCCAGAGCTGTTCAGAGGCATTATTTTATTCGATCCGCCACTTGTTGTCGGCCCGTTAAGTTACTTTTTTAAATTCGCGAAACACACGCCGTTAATAAACAAGCTAACGCCAGCGAAACTCGCGCAAACACGCAATACCAGTTGGCCAAGCAATACTGATATGGTGGCGTACTTTCACAGCAAAGCATTGTTTAGGGATATGGATAAACGATGCGTGCGCGACTATGTAAAATCTGTAACCGCCTTGAAGGGGGACAATATTTCACTCACATTTCGTGCAGAAGTAGAAGCAGATTTGTTTCGCAATGTTCCGCACAATTTGGGTAAATATAAAGGAAAGCTTAAGTGTCCGGCCGTATTGGCGACAGGAAGCAAAAGTAACGTATGTAAGCCAGAAATGTACTCGCGGCTTCTGAAGCATAATGCTATTGAGCATAGCGTGCTCGATGGTGGCCATATGTTTCCACTAGAACACCCTGAGCAGGTAGCGAGCTTTATAGAGCGTACATTAACGCAGTGGAGTAATGAGGCGAATTAAATATTACAGAGATTGATTTAAGCGTTTTAACGCTAAAATCAATCTCGCCATAACATTAGGATAAATGAGTTAGTCGTGCTTTCTAGGCTTGCTTAGTCCACCCACGGGTTGACCTAACATTTCTCGCGTCACCAGTACCACGCCTTTTTCAGATACGCGGAACCCACGTGCCTTGTCTTGCTCGTGATCGTAACCAATTGTAGTGCCTTCAGGAATGACACAACCTCGATCAATAATCACCTTTTTCAGCTTGCAATGGCGTTTAATTTCCACATCAGGAAGAATTACGGCGTCTTCAATAAGGCCATAGGAATGTACGCGTACGTTGGAAAAGCAAATAGATGAACGAAGTGTAGAGCCTGAAATTATACAGCCCCCAGAAACTACGGAGTTAATCGCTTCACCACGTCTGTCGTGGTCTTCCCAAACAAACTTTGCTGGTGGCAGTTGCTCTTGGTATGTCCATATAGGCCATTTTCTATCGTAGAGGTTCAATTGAGGTACAGGAGCAACCATTTCCATATTGGCTTCCCAAAATGAATCGATAGTACCTACGTCGCGCCAATAGGCGTTGTCTCCGCCACTTTTCTCAAAAGGATAGGCGTATACAGGGTGGTCGGCGATGATTGATGGAATGATGTCTTTACCGAAGTCTCGCTGCGAGCCCATATTTTCAGCATCAACACGTAATTGCTCGAATAAAAACTCTGTATCAAACACGTAATTGCCCATAGATGCTAAGCAGCGCGTTGCGTCATTAGGAAGTGGAGTCGGGTTAGCTGGCTTCTCTTCAAATCCGTTAATACGATAGTTTTCATCAACCGACATAACGCCAAACGCACCCGCGGCTTCTTCCAAGGGCACTGACATACATGAAACCGTCATTTTTGCACCAGATTCTTTGTGCTTGGCCAACATATCACCGTAGTCCATACGGTATATGTGGTCGCCTGAAAGGATCATGACATATTTTGGAAGCTCATCACGAATGATATCTATGTTTTGGAAGACCGCGTCTGCGGTTCCTTCATACCAACTGTCGGAGAAACGTTGAGAAGCGGGTAGGATTTCTACAGATTCGCCAAGTTCTTTTTTGAAATGACCCCAACCGCGAACCAAGTGACGAATAAGAGAATGCGACTTGTATTGGGTAACCACGCCTATTCGACGGATACCTGAATTAACACAATTTGATAGCGGGAAATCGATAATTCTAAATTTACCGCCGAAATAAAGTGCCGGTTTGGCTCGCCAATTAGTGAGCTCGTGTAGTCTAGAACCTTTACCACCCGCGAGGATGAGCGCATATGTATCGCGAGTAAGGTTACTGATGTAACGAGAACTTTGATCTGCCATTTCCTATAAACTCCTGTAATAAAGCGACAACTGTGTATCGATAGAAATATAAAAAGAAAACGAAGTGTTGCGATTGACTGCGCTATGCATGATAGGCCTGATTGAACAGGCTTTCTTGATAACCTAAATCCATATTACACAAGATAATTTAGAATGACAGCGCGATTTTCATGCTTTGTGATGAAATGGTAAATGTTTTTAAAAAATTGTAGGTTGGGGGGCTCTCGCCCTTACAGAGACACCCACCCTTATCTTTTATTCTTAAGCTGGAATAGGCTTCTAGAATTAAAGTATTAGCATGGCACCCATCGCTACTATGAGTTAGTTACTTAGTAAATTTGACGATAAAAAAGTTAGCGAGACACGCAACTCAATTTCATCATGCGCATCCAGAAAAGACCCTCGATCAAAGCAAGTCATTGTGTAGACACCCATTTTTAAACTGTAGAAAGTTAGTCTACACTTTGCTCGATAAACGAAGTGGTTACTTCATACATCATAAGGTTTTATTGCTGAGTGTCCTTTCTCGGTAACGCGAAAGAGAAGGCTCATAATAGTTATTTTGTGTATAAATTTGCTTTCAACTGCGTTAAACATGACGGGATGGGTGTCTATCTAACAGTAAAATTAGCAAGAAAGATCTTTAAGTGACAAATGTTAATTAAATGTTATATTTGAAGGGTCAATTCTTTTATGGAGTCTCAGATGGGAGCGTTAAAAAAACTCTTAATGGTCGTAGGTGTTGTTATCGTATTATTTGTCGCAACAAGCTTTTTTATTCCTAAAGATTACAGCGTTGAAAGAACAATTAATATTGATGCTCAGCCATCAGAAATATATCCCTATGTCGTTGATTTGAAAGAGTGGAAGAAATGGGGCGTATGGTTCAAGCGTGATCCTGATATGAAACTTGATTATTCAGGGCCTGATAGAGCTATTGGGATGCGTTCCGAGTGGTTAAGTGAAACCGAGGGAAATGGAGAAATGGAGATTACGCAACTAGAGCATAACAGACGTGTGATGTACCGATTATATTTTCCCGATTTTGACATGGGTTCATCGGGCGTCGTAGAAATTGAGCCTACAGAAAATGGTTCTCTTGTAACCTGGAGAGATGAAGGTTCGGTAGATAATAACCCAATAAACAAATATTTTGCTTTGATGATGGACAGCATGATTGGTCCTGATTTCGAAATGGGTCTAGAAAATCTCAAAATACTCGCCGAAAACGCTGGGTAGGGCATACAACTTTCTGATCTGACTGAATAAGTGCACCGTATATGTTCAATCGAATTGCGGTGCATGCTTACCTTCCATGAAACAAAAAAATTTACTTATTACAGGCCTTTCGCTTAATAAACTAGCCGACCTTCTGATCTCTGCTAAAACAACCTTGACCGCACTTCTTATTAGCATTGGCGCACCAGTTTGGATGATAGGCTGGCTGGTTCCAATTAGAGAGTCGGGCGCGCTTCTGCCTCAAGTACTTATTAGCATTTATCTTCGAAAACATACTCAGCGGCACTTGGTTTGGCGTGTCGGTATGCTCACACAAACGCTTTCAGTTTTCTGTATGCTGCTCGCGGTCATTTCATTTTCAGGGGGCTTGGCGGGTACCTTGATACTTATTTCCCTTGTCTTCTTGAGCCTGGGTCGCTCTGCCTGTTCTCTTACCGTGAAAGATATGGAGGCTGACGTAGCTAAGAAAGGAGAGCGGGGTAACCTAATCGGAATTGCATCTACCGTTTCAGGCATGGTCACCCTTGTTATCGCTATACCTTTGACAATTTACGACGGCTCTCTTTCTTCGAACGTGCTGCTGATAGTCTTGTGCGGGAGTCTTTTATCATTTGTTTTGACCCTTATATGTGTATGGCCTGTTAAAACGACGGTAGATGTGGGTAGTAAAGAGGAAAAAGCGTTTAGTATTGACTTCGACGCCACGGTTTACAAATTCATTTTGGTAAGAGGGCTTTTCGTTCACTCAGCCTTGGTTGCGCCTTATTTTATGATAGAAAAAAATGGAGATGTAAAAGAGCTGCTTCCTATTTATATAGGAGCCGAAGCAACTGCTGCTCTTTTATCATCAATAATTTGGGGAAAGATTGCAGACAAAAGCGCAAAGTTAACACTTCAAATTTCAGGGTTACTCGCAATAATTTCATGCATTGGTTTGCTTACATTGCAAACGACGACGATTGTAACCTCTGCACTGTTGTTTTTCTTGTTATCCGTATCCCATGCTGGCGTAAGAACCGGACGGAAAACATATAGTTTAGATGTTAAAGAAGGCCATGAAAGAACAGAGCTGGTTGGCTTCTCAAACACGGCTATAGGTATGATTTTATTAGCATTCGGTGCACTTTACGCTGCATTAACCCCTGTTTTAACCTTTTCAGTGGTTTATATTATGGCTGGTATGCTGTTACTGGCAATTATCACTACTGTTATCTTACCTGACGAGAAGTAGAATGGTTTAGTCAAAACATATCGCTGCCGAAGATATTTTGGCCATTCGTTTTCTTTTAGTATTTGCTTGGAACTTCCGCATAGATGAACCGTCTCCTGCCGCGACTGAAAACACGTTTTCGAAATCACTGATAATGTGATGCCAATGATGTTGGCATACACCAAGAGGTTTTACATGTTGAATGGGTCTCGTTTGAGCGGCTGTCAAATCGGTGTCGCGCAACAGTTCGATTGACTGGTTAAGAAGATCGCAATAGTCATTCAATGTGAAATCTAAGCTGCGAGTGTTTCTACATCGTTGGTGGCTCTTTAATGGCATTAACCCTTTTATTGTCTTGTTTTGTGAAATATTCGTGTTCAATCTCTTATTAATGCTTGTGTGATATGAGTCTTGTAGGTCCGTTGCGACCTTTGCGCGTATAGGGTTTAAGTCAACATATGCCATACATGACAGTAGGGCTTTTTCTGTTAGCAATGCTTGTGAACGGAAGCGACCTTCCCAAAATCTGCCAGTACAATTGTCCTCTTCGTTTGCTTTTCTCGCAATATACTCGTTTAAATTTCTCATAAACCAGCTTATGTCGTAGAGCCTTTTTCTATACACATCAGCAGTACTTTTAACTGTCTCATACTCACTCTCGCTCAAGATCTCGCCCTTCATAAACTTTTGAGTAAGTACGGTTCCTTTGTGCATTTTATGCCATTGATGTAACACAGTTTGTAATGACCATGAGAGCGCTGCCTCTTTATTCACGCATAAAACGATATGGACATGGTTGCTCATAACAGCGTAAGCACAAATATCTATCGCGAATACCCGGCTCAAAAATAACAGCCGTTGTTCTACCCACGATTTTCGATGCTCGTAACTAACTCTATTGTTTCGGTCGTACCCGCAGAGGTAGCTACGGCGCACGCAGCGAGATATACAATGATAGTAGGGTGTATCTTTTAAACTAATGAGAGATTTTCTGCTTTGAGCCATGTTAGATAAATGCAAGGTAATTAGTCATTGTGTGACCTTAGCATTGAGAATATTGAGTTGTGACCTGACCGATGGACTTGTTTTGTTTTAGAAGAGACACCCAACGTAAGACTTTTCGCTGAAAAGTAATGAATATTTGAAGAGACATCTATTGCAAAGCGAACTAGCTGAGCGTGAAAGAATGTATTTTTGAGTTTGTGCCTATAAACTTATAAAGACACCCATTACATAAACGGTGATTTAAAGTGAGACTTCACAATTAGGGTGGGTGTCTTTCTTAGAGGGGGCGTATTACCGCATCCCCCCATCAGTTTTTTATTTTGCTAGAAGCGCATTAGCTGCTTTCGACACGGGAGAGCGGCCTAAAAGTTCTGAAATGTAAGAAGACGCTTTTAACAATTTCGCCATGTCTATACCTGTTGATATACCCATACCGTTCAACATATATAGGACGTCTTCAGTTGCAACATTCCCACTTGCGCCTTTGGCATACGGGCAGCCTCCAAGTCCTGCAACAGCTGAATCAATGGAAGAGATGCCATATCCAAGGGCAGTGTATAAATTCACTAGCGCTTGTCCATAAGTATCATGGAAATGGGCGGCAACTTTGCTGACATCAACCTCATTTAAGACGTCATCTAATAGCAGTTTTGTAGACATTGGTGTACCTACGCCGATAGTATCGCCAAGGGATACTTCGTAACACCCCATGTCAATAAGTTCCTTACTCACCTGTGTAACGGCACTAGGTGAAATTTTACCTTCATAAGGACACCCCATTACGCACGAAACGTAGCCCCTCACTTTGATTTTGTTTTCGCTTGCCAGGTCAAACACAGCCTCGAAACGCTTTAAGCTCTCGCTTATAGAGCAGTTAATGTTATTTTGTGAAAAGGATTCAGAGGCAGCACCGAATACTGCAACCTCTTTCGCACCCGCTTCAATGGCTGCTTCCAAGCCCTTAAGGTTGGGTGTCAATGCAGAATAATGAATCTTGTCTTCGGGGCTAAGCGCCTTAAAAACCGCATCCGAGTTTGCCATTTGGGGCACCCATTTGGGTGATACAAAGCTTCCTGCTTCGATACGGTTAAGGCCAGTTTTAGAAAGAAGTTGAATAAGTTCAATCTTTTGTTCGGCGCTTAAGGCCAGCTTTTCATTCTGAAGGCCATCTCGAGGACCTACTTCAACAATACTCACTTCTTTAGGAAACATCACATCAAACCTCGGCAGCTTCTTTAGTGGAGAACGCCAACAGTGTTGCGCCACCGTCAACTAGTTCACCGGGATTGAAAAAGAACTCTTCCACTGCACCATCGTGCGGGGCAATGATGCTGTGCTCCATTTTCATCGCTTCCATAACTAGTATAGGCTCGCCTTTTTTGACCAACACACCCTTTTCGACCAAATGCGCCACTATGGTTCCGTTCATCGGGGCACTGAAATTAGCGTCGCCATTATCATCGTTATCATCACCAAGAGATGCTGAGATTAGGCTGAACTTAGCATGGGTGTCTTTGTTGAAGAGTGTAAACACGCCATCATTATCTGAATACGTAAATGTTGATTTGTACCCATTAATTGTTGCATGCAAAGCACTATCTACCAGCTTGCCTTTCACGTTATAGGAATTGTCTCCAACAGATAGCTCCCAAGCATCTTCAGTCCCGTGACGCTGGTGTTTGACCCCAACATGCACTTCTTCTTGGTTGCAAAGCAATGCAAGAGTTTCTGTGTGATTTGCGTTAGCGCGCCACCCACCGGCGGTTGACCACACAGATGGGGTTTTATCGCTTCTAGAAACTTTTCTATATAAAAGTGAAAGCAATGCCATCACAGGAATGTTTACTTGGGTGTCATCGCTAGCTGCATCATTACTTGTCGCGCTAAACAACGAATCATGGTGTTTCTCCACAAACGTAGTTGTAAGCTCAGCGGCAACGAACGCAGGGTGTGTAGCGACACGCTTTAAGAAGTCGATGTTTGTGCTTACACCGTCAATATAGTAGTCACTCAATGCACTAATTAAGCGTTTGAGCGCTATCTCACGGTTCTCTCCCCAAACCACGAGCTTGGCAATCATAGGGTCGTAAAAAACGCTTACCTCATCACCTTCAACAACGCCGAAATCAACGCGAACTACGTCGTTTTCTTTTGGTGTGCGTAATAGGCGCAGCGTGCCAGTAGAAGGCAGAAACTCGTTGTTTGGATCTTCAGCATAAATGCGCGCTTCGAATGCGTGTCCTGTTAAGGTAAGTTCATTTTGTTGTTTGGGAAGGGGCTTTCCTTCGGCAATAGTTAATTGCCAGTGAACCAAGTCCTCACGGGTGATCATTTCTGTCACAGGATGCTCTACTTGCAAGCGTGTATTCATTTCCATGAAGTAAAATGAATCGTCTTCATCAAGTAAAAACTCAACCGTTCCCGCACCTACATAGTTAATGGCTTTCGCCGCGAGTATAGCCGCTTCACCCATTTTTTCTCTCACTGACTGAGACATATTGGGGGCAGGGGCTTCTTCAATAATCTTCTGGTGTCGGCGTTGAACCGAACAATCACGTTCAAAAAGGTATACGCCGTTGCCATGGGTGTCACAGAAAACTTGAATTTCAACATGACGAGGGCGCGTCAGGTACTTTTCAACCAGCATGTGGTCGTCACCAAAGCTCGCCATAGATTCACGTTTGGCTGCGTTTAATGCTTGAGAAAACTCTTTTTCACTCCAAACTTGGCGCATACCTTTACCGCCACCGCCAGCAGCGGCTTTTAATAGGACTGGGTAGCCCATATCATCGGCAGCGCCTTTCAATACCGCTTCACTTTGATCGTCGCCGTGATAGCCTGGGACTAAAGGAACACCTGCTTTTTCCATAATGTGTTTGGCGGCTGATTTAGAGCCCATCGCTTCAATTGCAGATGCTGGTGGGCCTACAAAGATAATATTGTTTTTGGCGCATAGATTCGCAAACTCAGCATTTTCTGAGAGAAAGCCGTAGCCTGGGTGGATAGCGTCTACACCAAGCTCCTTTGCTTTTTCAATGATCAACTCGCCTCGTAAATAACTTTCCTTCGACGGAGATGGCCCTAGATAAACAGCTTCATCAGCCATTTGTACATGAAGGGCATTTTTGTCGGCGTCAGAGTATACGGCTACCGTCTTTATACCTTGAGCGTTGGCTGTCTTTATAACGCGGCAAGCAATTTCACCACGGTTTGCAATTAGTAATTTATTTATCATTCTTAACCTCCACCCATGAAGCACTGCGCTTTTCTAAAAAGGCTGACAGACCTTCTTGACCTTCTTCAGATGTCCTAACTTGTGCGATAAGTTTGCTCGTCTTTGTGAGAAGCGCATCGTTAATCTCTTGCGTAGACACCCATTGCACTAAGTCTTTTGCTTTCGCCACTGCTTGGGGGCCGTTTTTCAGTATGTTTGATAAAATATTGTCGATAGTGCTATCGAGTTCGTCTTCTGTTACTGATTCGCTCAAAAGTCCAAGTCGTCTTGCTCTGCGCGCAGAAAATACTTCAGCGGTCTGGAAGTAGCGTCGGCATACTCGTGCGCCCATTGCTTCTACCACATAAGGGCTGATAGTTGCTGGAATAAGGCCAATTTTAACTTCACTTAAGCAAAATTTACTGAGCTTGCTTCCAATAGCAATATCGCAGCATGCAATTAAACCAACAGCACCGCCAAAAGCTGCACCTTGTACTCTTGCTATTGTGGGCTTCGGCATTTTATAAAGCGTCTGCAGCATGGTTGCTAATGCAAGTGCGTCACTTTCATTTTGCGCTTCGGTATAACTGGCCATTTTTTTCATCCAGTTAAGATCGGCTCCTGCACTGAAACTTTTGCCTTCAGCTCTTAGGATTAGTGCCCTAACACTTTTATCTTCCCCCGCTTTTTTAAAAACGCGAGTAAGCTTGTTTATCATTTCGTCGTCAAAGGCATTATGTTTTTCAGCTCTGTTTAAAGTAACAGTGGCAATGTTTCTTTCATCTACGCTGTAAATCACTGATTGTTCCATTACCTGCACTCCTACATTCTAAATATGCCAAATTGGGTGTCTTCGATAGGCTTGTTAAGCGCCGCTGAAAGCGATAGACCAAGCACTAATCGAGTATCCGCAGGGTCAATAACACCATCATCCCAAAGCCTTGCAGACGCATAGTATGGATGTCCTTGTTTTTCGTACGTATCGATAACAGGTTGTTTAAATGCCTTTTCTTCTTCTGCAGACCATGATTCGCCTGAGCGCTCTTTTTGGTCGCGCTTAACCTGAGCGAGAACACCAGCAGCTTGTTCACCACCCATTACAGAAATTCGAGCGTTTGGCCACATGAAAAGGAAGCGTGGGTCATAGGCTCTGCCGCACATACCGTAGTTACCTGCACCGAAACTTCCGCCGATAAGCACTGTGAGCTTTGGCACATTCGCACATGCAACGGCGGTTACCATTTTTGCGCCGTGTTTTGCGATACCGCCGTGCTCGTATTGCTTACCGACCATGAAGCCTGTGATGTTTTGCAAAAACACGAGAGGGATTTTTCGCATGGCGCATAGTTCGACAAAATGAGCACCTTTGAGCGCGCTTTCACCGAAAAGTATGCCGTTGTTAGCCACAATGCCTACAGGGAAACCGAAAATGCGTGCAAAACCACAAACTAAGGTTGTGCCGTAAAGCGGTTTGAATTCATCAAAATCTGAATCATCCACAATACGCGCAATGATTTCTCTTACATCGTATGTCTGACGACTATCAGCAGGTACAATGCCGTAAATTTCTTTGGTGTCGTAGCGTGGAGGTTTTATCTCGGCCACGTCCAGGCATTCTGGCTTCTTTCGGTTTAGTCTGGAGACAGCATTACGCGCTAGTGAGAGTGCGTGGTGGTCGTTGTTAGCGAGATGGTCGGCAACACCCGAAATTCGAGTATGAACGTCACCGCCGCCAAGCTCTTCTGCGGTAACTACTTCACCTGTTGCAGCTTTAACAAGCGGTGGGCCGCCCAGAAAAATAGTCGCTTGTTCTTTAACTATAATGCTTTCATCAGCCATGGCGGGAACATAAGCACCACCAGCTGTACAGGAACCCATTACTACCGCAATTTGAGGAATATTCTTAGCAGACATATTCGCTTGATTAAAAAATATGCGTCCAAAGTGCTCTCTGTCTGGGAATACATCATCTTGACGGGGCAAGTTAGCGCCACCTGAATCTACTAAGTAAATACAAGGTAGGTTATTTTGCTCTGCGATAGTCTGAGCGCGAAGGTGCTTTTTAACGGTAAGGGGGTAGTACGTCCCGCCTTTTACAGTGGCATCGTTAGCTACAATCATACACTCGATACCTGCAACAATACCGATACCGGCAACGACTCCGGCACAAGGTACATAGTCTTCATAGACTTCCCATGCTGCCAGTTGGCCTATTTCCAGAAAGGGCGTGTCTGGGTCAATCAGTGCGTTGATTCGGTCGCGAGGTAGAAGTTTTCCTCGAGACACGTGGCGCTCCGCCGCTTTTTCACCGCCACCTTGGCAAATTTGTTCGATTTTTTCGAGGAGATCATTTACCTGAGCCTGCATGTGTTCAGCATTTGCGATAAATGTTTCGGATTTAGTATTTATATTTGAGCGAAGAACGGGCATAACCCCTCCTTGTGTTGGGCCTAGGCGACGGCTGTCGCGTTAGCCACTAGTTAGCAAGATGATTAGCAAGACACCCATGCTAAGCGCTTTCGCTGCGCTGGGTGTCTTTGCAATTCATTAGCCTATTAATAAAGTTCAGCGTTTCTAAATCTACTTTAAATAGAGTAGGGTGGGTGTCTTCCTAATTTCTATGACACAGGGAATGCCTGAGCTTTCCCTGTTTCAAACGAAGTTTGTTTCCACCCAGAACTCCGTATTACTTCGATTCGTTAAATAGCTCGCGGCCAATAAGCATTCGGCGAATTTCAGACGTTCCCGCGCCAATTTCATAAAGCTTGGCATCACGTAATAGGCGACCTGTCGGATATTCGTTGATGTAGCCATTACCACCAAGTAGTTGAATGGCATCTAATGCCATTTTGGTTGCTAGTTCCGCTGAATAAAGGATAGCGCCTGCAGCATCTTTTCGCGTTGTTTCACCGCGATCGCATGACTGTGCAACGGTGTAGACATACGCGCGTGCGGCATTCATTTGCGTGTACATGTCAGCTACTTTGCCTTGTACTAGCTGGAATTGACCAATTGATTGACCAAACTGCTGACGGTCGTGAATGTAAGGTACTACGATATCCATGCACGACTGCATAATACCTAGCGGGCCACCTGATAAAACAAGGCGCTCGTAATCTAGGCCACTCATAAGTACGCGAACACCTTCGCCTTCTTTGCCAAGAATGTTCTCAGCTGGTACTTCGCAATCTTCGAAAACTAATTCACAGGTATTAGAAGAGCGCATACCTAGTTTGTCGAGTTTCTGTGCGCGGCTAAAGCCAGGGAAATCGCGCTCTACGATAAACGCTGTGATCCCTCTTGGCCCTGCGTTAGGGTCGGTTTTCGCGTAGATAACAAATGTATGTGCATCAGGACCGTTTGTGATCCACATCTTGTTGCCGTTAAGAATGTATTTGTCGCCGCGTTTTTCAGCCTTCAATTTCATGCTAACAACGTCCGAACCTGCATTAGGTTCACTCATTGCCAGTGCACCAATATGCTCACCGCTTACTAACTTAGGTAGGTACTTTTCACGCTGGGCATCATTACCGTTTTTAAAGATCTGGTTAACACAAAGGTTCGAATGCGCGCCATAGCTCAAACCGATACCACCTGATGCGCGGCTTACTTCTTCCATTGCGATAGTATGCGCAAGGTAGCCCATATCAGAGCCACCGTATTGCTCTGAAACAGTAACGCCTAATAGGCCCATATCGCCAAGCTTTGTCCACAATTGGTTTGGGAATTGGTTGTCTGCGTCTGCTTGTTCAGCAAGAGGAGCAATCTCATTTTGTGCAAATTGATAGACCTGATCACGTAACATCTCGATGTCTTCGCCAAGTCCAAAATTTAAAGTAGGGTAGGAGGTGTTCATGCGATATTTCCTCGTTTGAGTTCTGCGAGTTCTTCACGGCAACGTGCTTCAACATCATCCAGTTCAGTCATTAACATCTGGATGTCTTCTAGCTGCTGTTTAAGCACCGCTCTTTTCTGTTCAGTCATTTCAAGCATGGCTTCTAACTGAATAGCCGAATTGGGGTTGGTGTCATACATGTCGAACAGTGTTTTGACTTCAGCAAGGGAAAATCCTAGTCGTTTTCCTCGCAAGATCAGCTTTAAGCGCACTCTATCTTTGTTCAGATAAACGCGATTTTGTCCCGTTCTTGACGGTGACATTAGGCCTTGTTCTTCGTAAAAACGAATTGAACGAGGAGTAATGTCAAACTCTCGAGCGAGTTCGCCTATTGCATATGTTGTTTCGTCGTCGTACTTGCTCATTACACGTACCTTGTATTTCAGCGCTGTTTAACACCCTTGTTTTGACGTGGGTGTCTTTGTAATTAAATTCTCTGTAGTAGGTTGGGTGTCATTGCAATAGCACTATCGTTTTAAGGTAGATGGTTTTATATACCGCTATATTAAAACGTAGTGTTTGGTTGACACATACTTAGTACAGGTTTACGTTAACGTTAATTACATTTTACGTTAAGGTAAAGTAACATTTTGCTAACGTCAATTTTTCATGGTGAAGGCAAGACGTTGTAGCTGTTAGGGGTGTTTACTTTTGTATACATCTACGTAGCTTTCTTCACTTAACTCTATAATTTAAATGAATTTTAAGGGCACGGTTATGAGTAACGAATCAGTAGTTATTGTCGCGGCTAAGCGCACACCAATGGGTGGTTTCAACGGTAATTTGTCTTCGCTTGCTGCGACCAAACTTGGAGAAGTTGCGATTAAAGCAGCCTGTGAAGAGATGGATGTCTCTGTAATTGATGAAGTCATCATGGGGTGCGTATTACCTGCTGGTCTTGGTCAATCTCCAGCGCGACAAGCGTCACTGGGTGCAGGGCTTCCGCTAAGTGCAGGTGTGACAACTATCAACAAAGTATGCGGGTCGGGCTTAAAAGCGGTAATGATGGCGCACGACTTAATTAAAGCAGGCAGTGCGACAACAGTCGTGGCAGGCGGAATGGAAAGCATGAGTAATGCGCCTTACATGTTGCCTAAAGCTAGAACTGGATATCGTATGGGTCATGGTCAAGTACTTGATCATATGATGTTAGACGGTCTAGAAAATGCCTATGACGGCAAAGCAATGGGCTGCTTCGCACAGGATACTGCCGATGAAGAAAATATTTCTCGCGGTGAAATGGATGAGTTTGCTCTAAGCTCGCTTTCCAAGGCACATGAAGCAATAAACAGCGGAACTTTCGTCGATGAAATAGTACCCGTGACAGTCTCTTCTCGTAAGGGCGATACCGTTGTTGATACCGATGAAGGCCCTGGTTCCGCTCGACCTGAAAAAATTCCAACACTAAGACCGGCTTTCAAAAAAGACGGTACAGTCACGGCTGCTAACTCAAGCTCAATCTCTGATGGTGCAGCGGCACTGGTTGTAATGAGCGAAAGCAAAGCAAATGAACTTGGTCTAGCACCGCTTGCGCGCGTGGTTGCTCACGCTACAAATTCTATTGAACCTGAAAACTTCACCGTTGCGCCTGTTGGCGCTATGGAAAAAGTGCTGGATAAAGCAGGTTGGACGAAAGAAGAAGTCGATCTTTTCGAAATTAACGAAGCATTTGCCATGGTAACCATGTTGGCTGTCAAGAAGCTTGGACTAGATGAAAGTAAAGTAAACGTAAAAGGCGGCGCTTGTGCATTGGGTCACCCAATTGGAGCCTCTGGTGCACGCATTTTGGTAACACTACTTCACGCGCTTAAGCAACGCGGTGGTCGCAAAGGTATCGCATCCCTATGTATTGGTGGTGGTGAGGGTGTAGCGCTTGCCGTTGAAATGCTCTAAGCCGTTATAGATGGCTAATATGTAAAATATTTAATCACGGAGCCTAATCACATTGATTTCGCTCTGTGGTTCAATATAAAGAAAAATACAAAAGCATGAAGACAGTGACTAACGTTATCAATTCTATAACCCTTGCGGTTGCGCTATCCACTTTAACGCTTGTTGCGAAAGTCCAAGCTGACTCATCGTTTTCAGTAAACTCGACTTACGCAGACACCCACGATAACAATGGCACTCACTACGAGGAATCACGTTCTTTATCGAGTAATGAAGACACCCACGATGACTTAACTCTGTCTGCGCTTCACGAAGCTCAATCAACCGTTGATGGTTCTGACGACGCTGTTTCGGAAGACACCCACACTAACGAAGAAAAAAAGACTTCGGATGACACCCATGCCAACAGTGAATCGTCAGCTATCTACCCCAAGAAAATAAGCCAGGTACCTTATTCAGCGTTGGGTGTCTTGCCAACAAGCGAAGCTGATGAACAATTCAGCTACGGCGATGACCTACTACAAACTATTTATACTTGGCATGGACGTTCGTCTACGAACGAAATGTACGCTGATAAAGCGTTAATATTTATTCACGGTGGGTGTTGGCTTAATGCCTACGGTTACGAACACGCGAAAGGGATGTACCATGCTTTAGCAGAGCTTGGGATGGGTGTCTATGTAACAGAGTATCGGCGCGTAGGTGATGAAGGTGGTGGCTGGCCCGGTAGTTTAGACGACGTGACACAAGCAATAAGTACAGCCTTAAAACGAATAGAGAACGAAGGGCGCTACACCAACATTTACATTGCGGGGCATTCTGCTGGTGGGCACTTAGCTTTGCTTGCTGCGCAACGCCTATCTTCGTCATCCTTGAACTTATCGCGCGCAAACATAAAACGGATTATCGGGTTAGCGGCAATTACGGACATCCAGTCCTATGCCATGGGCCATAACAGCTGCCAGTCGGCTACAGCGAAATTCATGAATGGAACGCCTGAAGATGTTCCAACCGCATATCAAAGGGCGACACCACGCCCAACCCATGGCAGTTTGCCAATTACACTACTCCAAGGCGATGCTGATAGTATTGTGCCAGCACGCCACGCTGTATTATCTGGAACCAACCAAAAAATAATTAAAAATGGTGGCCATTTCGATTGGCTTCACCCTGAATCAACATCCTTTGATGCTTTACTTGAGGTTATTAGTGAACATGATGAATAAGGTTTTTTCAGCTGAACAACTTGATATTAAAGATCCACTCCGTGACAAGGCGCAGGCATTTTCGCTTCCCGCTAATACGGTCTATTTAGACGGCAATTCGCTAGGGCCTCTGCCTAAGGCAGCGAAACAGCGAGCTGACGACGTTGTCAATGAACAGTGGGGAAAGGGGCTCATTTCAAGCTGGAACAAGCATCAGTGGATCCATCTACCTCAAATAGTGGGTGATAAGATTGGCGGCCTGATTGGCGCTAAAAGTGGCCAAGTTGTTTGTTGTGACTCCATTTCTATTAATCTGTTTAAAGTATTAAGTGCGGCGTTGAAAATGCACCCAAGTCGCAAGGTAATAGCGACTACCCGCGATAATTTTCCTACCGACATATACATGGTGCAAGGCCTGCTTGACTTACTCGGCAGCGATTACAGTATTCGCTATGTTGACGAAGCATGTATTGGATCACAGCTAACTGATGATATTGCCGTACTGATGCTGACACAGGTAAATTTCAGAAGTGGCAACAAACTCGATATGCAAATCATTACCGAGCAAGCCCACCAAAAGGGCATTTTAACTTTGTGGGATTTAGCGCACAGTGCTGGAGCATTTCCTGTCAGCCTAGACGAATGTAATGTGGACTTTGCAGTCGGCTGTACCTACAAATATCTAAATGGCGGCCCTGGCGCGCCAGCGTTTATCTATGTCGCTAAACGACATCAAGCACAGTATCAACAACCTTTGTCTGGTTGGATGGGGCACAGCTCGCCTTTCTCATTTTCTCCTGATTACGCTGGCGACAATTCCGTGAAGCAAAACTTGTGCGGTACGCCAGGAATTATTGGAATGAGCATTTTAGATGCGGCATTAGACGTATTTGAAGATGTATCACTTAAAGCTATTGATGAAAAATCCAAAAAGCTACAGGCATTTTTCATCGCTGAAGCCAAGCGCGCAGGCCTTCTGGACAAGTTTTCCATTGTAAGCCCCAGCATTGATAACCGAGGTAGTCAGCTTGCTTTCGCGCACGACCACGCTTACGCCATTTGCCAAGCGTGGATCGCTGAGGGGGTGATTGCAGATTTCCGTGCACCAAATATTCTGCGAATAGGTTTTGCTCCATTGTATTTAAGTTTCATCGGTATTGAAAAAGCGGTGGCAAGCTTGACCAAAATTATGAATGAAAAGCGTTATGAAAACGATGAGTTTCAGCAAAGACAGAGCGTTACCTAGCTGAAAAGCGAGATTATCAGCTAAATAATTGCATTTTTTGAATTTACGCTTAATACTTCGCGGTTGTCATCGATATCTTCACATGTTTTGGGTGTGCAGTTGAAAAAAATAAGAAAATATCTGCTTTGTACCATGTTGTTTGTAGGAGCGAGTTGTTTTAGCGCGCTCCTACAAGCAGAAGCTGGTCAAAAGGCGGCATCTGAACAATCTAATAATGTAACGTACTGTATAGATCCTAACTGGGCGCCTTACGAAGCAATCAGAAACGGTATCCATGTGGGGATTTCTGCCCAATATATGCAGCTTATTGCTGAAATATCTGAGTTAACGTTTACCCTAGTGCCCACTGAGAGCTGGCAACAGAGCCTAGAGTACGTTCAGCAGGGAAAGTGCCAAGTTATCCCCATGCTAAATACTTCCGACTATCGAAAGCAGTTCCTCGACTTTAGTGTGCCGTATTTTGAAGCGCCCAATGTGCTGGTGGCTAAGTCTGGAATGCCAATGATACAAGGCTATGCTGGAGTGGGAAATCGAGTAGTAGGGATTGTTCAGGGTTATCGCCAAGTTGAATATATTTCACGTCACTATCCGGGGTTACGTTTAAAGCTTATTCCGTCTGAAGAAGAAGGGCTAAAGCAGCTGGCGAATGATGAGTTTGATGTAATGGTGGGCTCATTAATGAGCGTGAATATGCACATCAATAATTTGAAGCTGAAAGACCTCAATATTGTTGGTTACGCCGAGCCCTTCGACTCATTAGCTTTTGGTGTGAACAAAACCTATGGCCACCTGGTGGACAAGCTTAACTTTGCCATTGAGCGTATTCCAGAAACACGAAAGGTAGAAATTTATAAGCAGTGGAACAATGTCCAAGTTCGCTATAGTCGTAACTATGTCATTATGGTTTTGAGCACCGCAATTGTCATTTTAGTTTTCTTGCTTTTTACTTTTAGAAATAGAAACATTAGCGGCTACAAGCGTATTATTAACCAGAAAAACGAGGAAATAGGTGCGTTACAAGCAACCTTGTTAGAAAAGAACAAGACCCTTGCTTTCTTGTCTGCTCACGACACGGTAACGGGGCTATATAACCGCAATCATATGATCCAGCGTGCGGAAGAAGAAATCTCACGTTTCCATCGATTTCACACTACGGCTTCGTTAATTGTTATCGAACTAACCCCTGTAAGCGATGACAGAGATTCAATTGAGCCCTCGGCTAAAGAAGAGGCGCTAAAAGCCGTGGCAACGAATTGTCTAAATACCGTTCGAGAAGTCGATGTTGTTTCGCGTTTTAGCGGTGAACAGTTCATTATCTTGTGCCCTCAAACCGAGTTAAACGCAGCTAAAAACCTTGCAGACAGATTGTTAGACTGCATTTCTACCCATCACTCGCTTGTCGAGAGCTTTAAAACGGCCATGGGTTTATCTGAGCTCAGGGAGTCTGAGGAATTCACAGAGTGGTTTGAACGCACCATGAAGGCACTGTACCAGTCAAAGCGCCAAGGGTATGGCAACGTAACTGTGGCACAGTAACTTCAGTGAACTAGTTAGGTCAAATTAAAGGGTCGTAGTGCCATTGGTGCGAATCGTAACGAATTTGCGCCCTGTCGTATTCTCGCTCAGAACGCCAGTTACGGTTATTAAGCTTCGCCGATACTCCGGGATAAAGACGTTTGTTTGCGATAAGTTTTATATCTGACTGGTAGTTTTCTTTTGCTGCTTTGACGTCGTTGGCTTTGTTTTCAAGCCACTCCAGCAATGCGCTCTCATTGTTAAAAAGCTCTAACGCTTCAGCTACTTTACGTTGAAGCTCTTTAGGTACTTTCTTACCTTGAATAAGGTTAATTTTTTCTTTGTGTTTAAGATTGTTTTCGCGAATTTGCTTCAACAATTCATCTAAAGAGTCTTTGCGCTCTAACAGTAGGTTAAAGCCCGGGCTAAAATCAACTTTCAACGTACTGCCAGATACAGCGCCTAAAGTGCCAGCTTCAACGCGATCTTGGCTGATAATGTCACAAGCAAATAGATTTCCCATGGGCTTATCAATTTGTCCAACTATGACTGCGCCGCCGCAACGCAGGCGGCTATACGCCAACTGACGACCAACGGTAATATTACCGCTACATTGAATATCAATGCCTTGACCGTGTTGAACGTGGATACTGCCGGCTGCGACTAGTTGGCATTGGAATTCACCTTGGGTATCGTTAACTTTACCCATCGCGCCTTCGGTAATGATGATGTCGCCGCCAGACTCGATATACGCCGACTCCACAAAGCCGTTAATGGTTACATCACCAGCGGCCTTGATTTGCATTTTCTCTGTAACATCGCCGTTTACCAATACTGCACCTTCGTAATTCACGTGCCCAGAGCCAACGTTCACGCCGCTACAAATGAAGGTGTCGTCGATGTTCATTATCTGGTCTCGGTATTTTGGCATACCAGAAATTGCAGACATTAATAAATTGGCGTCGCTGTCGGACACCACGGTGCCGCTGCCCATTTTAAAGTTAACCCATTCGCCCGCAACGGCTGGAATTTTATTCCCTTTGATATCGAAGCCAGAACGGCCCTGAGTTGGCTCGGTTCTTCTCAGCACTGGCGTGTTCACTTTAACGCAAATTACTTCGCCTAAATTACGCATGTCCACGCGCTCGCCATCACCCGTCTGGGGTTTTAACACCCTTTCAAGTGCGTTTGGTACCAGGGGAATAAATTTTGAGTTTTTGCCATTTCTAGCTGGTAGGCCCTTCGCGACAATTTGCTCTAGTACTGTGCCTGGAGGAGACTGCCTTGCTTGGGTAAGCATAGATTCAATGGTTTTGGTGCTTAAGCCACGAATGATTCTGTTTTTTACTGCTAGAGATTTAACGGTACTTAATGAGGGAAGTTTACCGCCATAGGGTGTGGTCAGCACAAGGTTCGCCTGCATCCCATCCTCGGGAATGCGAAATTCAATTTCAGCATTTTTGCGCTCGCCAATGCGTTCCTGAATGACAGTGCTATCACCCGTCTTAAAATAATGATTAGCTGTATCACAGGCCGACTTTAACGCTTTTTCAGAAACATACAGCCGCTTAGTTTCACCGCTCTCTAGTTGCTTTCTTATTTCCCTACTATCAACTTCTGACGTGAAATCAGACGGATTTAACTGTAAGTTAATGTAGGTTCTTGATTTATCGAAGCTTATTGTTACGCCATTCATAACTTCTTTATTCCCTTGCGCACGTGTATTCTTTTTATCGGCGGCATCTATCGATTACTTGACGTTGACTTGTTCTCGGCCTATCTATTTTTTTCCATCTACTAATTTAAGGCGTTCTAAAACGCCCGTCAAAGGTTTTCGGCATATTGGTAAAGTGCGCGTAATATGGCCTGCTTCTCAGGATTGTCGCTGTGTTCATGCGCCAATGATTCCAACCGCATCATATAGTTTTCTAATGTGATTGAGCCGTGAAAAGCTGAATCAGTCAAGCGAGCTTGGCGATGATGCTGCCACCTGGTCATTTCATCTGCGGTCAGTGTATTAGGATAATTTCTAGCGCGGTATCGAAATAGCTGCTTTCTGAGCCCTTCGTGCTGTGTTTTTTCACTCAGAGTGGCTAAATCATCGGGCTGTGCTTCAATTACACGCTCACACCACCTTCTGTCTTCGTCATTAAGAAACCCACCACTATATAGCGCGTGATCTATATCCAGTTCACCACTTTGAATGTCGTCATTATAGACATCTACGATTTTAGTGGCGAGTTCGGGCATACTGGCAAGTACTTTGTAATTGTCTAAGCAGCGCTCGCGATCCAGTCCTAGTCGTGCGGCATTGTCTTCTGTCATTGCTTTAGCTGTGGTAATAAACGGCGAGCGGTTGACGTGAATGAGCTTAAGCCCTGGTCTTTCTAACGCATCGTCAAATGTATCTGCCGGGGCATAAAGCGCCTGTCTAATCTCTTCTGGTGTGTCATTCACTAAACTGTCAATGTCATGCGATAAATCAATAGCGATAAATGCATTGTTGTTGGTTGGGTGCTTTGCCACAGGCATAACCCAAGTGCAACAGCCTTGAGAGGCTGGGAGTTTAGACGAGATATGAAGCAATACCGATGGTTTAGTGAGATCAATTTGCTGCATAACCGTGTGTTTACTGCGTAACGACAGCGTATAATCGAAAAGGCGAGGCTGCTTTTCTTTTATCAGTTTAGCAAGGGCTATTGTGGCGTAGACGTCACTCAAAGCATCGTGAGCGTTTTCGTGGCCAATATTATTAGCTGCAGTTAACGCCTCAAGTTTAAAGCTTGGTGCACCATCTTCTCGGCGTGGCCAATTAATACCATCGGGTCTCAGCGCATAGCACGCTCGCGCTAAATCGATTATATCCCAACGGCTATTTCCATTTCGCCATTCACGTGAATATGGGTCGTAAAAGTTTCTATAAAACAGGTAGCGGGAAACTTCATCGTCGAATCGGATACTATTAAAGCCCACACTACAGGTATTTGGCGTCGACATTTCCTGATAAATTCGCGCGGCGAAGTCAGCTTCGTTAGAACCGTCGCGAATGGTTTGCTGCGGTGTTATGCCGGTCACCAAACACGCTTCTGGATGTGGTAAATAATCATTCGCAATGGCGCTCATGATATTTATGGGTTTACCAATCACATTTAAATCCATATCAGTTCTTACTGCAGCGAATTGGCAGGGGAGATCTTTTTGTGGGCTGGTGCCAAAGGTTTCAAAATCGTGCCACAAAAATGTAGGTGCGTGCATAACCACTATTGCGATGTTAGAGAAATATTGATGGCAGTGTACACCGCGAGAAATTGAATACCAAATGCTGGCGTTAATATGAACAGTGATTTATTTGTTAGCCATCGGCATGACTTAAAAAAACGCGTTAATCATTGTCTTTTTTTGAGTATTTTGCGTTTTGATGTATCGCGCGAAACTTGCGCATTAACAAAATGATGACTAGCTTTAAGTTATCAAAATTTATACGGATATTGCCTGTTTGTCGTTCCTTAAATCCAGTTCATCCATCAGTGAAGCTAAGAGTACTTTAGGCTTAGCGTTAGTACTTGCAACAGTGCTTGTTGTACTTGTTGTTGGTTTGTTCGAGAGTAATATCAAAGCGACGGCTGAATCTCAAACTTTCACGGCATTAGAAGAGAGTGCCGCCAGTGCTGAAAATGCTGCAAACTCTCAGGTGAGAAAGTATATCAATGCGCTTAACTTCCTACATCAGACTCCACCTATAAGCGGCATCGTCCGCGCGACTGAAAATGAAAATCTAGACCCCAAAGACGGTACGACGTTGGAACAGTGGAAGCAGCGACTAGAAACGATTTTCGTTGCTTTTATCGAAAATAACGAAGAAGTCGATCAATTAAGGATCATTCAAGCCAATGAGGATGGAAATGAGTTTATTCGGGTGGAAAGAAACGGGGGAAGTGTTTTAGTAGTTAAGGACAACGATTTACAACCTAAAGCAGCGAGAAGTTACTTCATAGAGAGTGTTAAGCGCAATAAGGGCGAGTTTTATATTTCAGATATCAATTTGAATCGTGAATATGGGAAGCTCGAGTTTCCTTATAAAAGCGTTATTCGCCTTTCTCTTCCAATCTTCAGCAGCTCTGGTGAGCGTTATGGTTTTATAATCATGAATGTAAACGCCCAGTTTCTACTGTCGCAAATGGAACAAACGCTCGTCGGCAATCAATTGCTATTTGTTACCGACAGTGAAGGCTTTTTTGTCAGTCATCCAGACAGTGATAAGTCCTTCTCCAGAGATTTAAATCCTATGGTGAATTGGGCGAGCGAATTCGAAAGCCCTTCGAAAATAGGTAGGGCTAAAATTAAACAGACCGCACAGGCAAACTCATCTTTGTATACGGTCACTCGTGCTTTTACGATAAATGGAAATCAGCAAACCGCCCCGTTTTTTCTTCATACGGCATTGTCCCAGTCAGAAGTGGCAGCCCTTATCAATGAGAAGAGGATTAGCGTTTACAGTGTAATTGGGGTAGTTACGCTAATTTTTGTAAGCGTTTTACTATTCGTACACCGAAGTAACAGTAAAAACATTGAGCTTGCTAAGGTGCGGGGTGAGTCCGTTGCTATTATCGCTATATCTAAAGATGCGATTTTTAGCGTAGATTCTGCTGGCGTGGTGAAAAGTTGGAATATGGCAGCGGAGTCACTTTTTGGGATCCCAAGCCAGCTTATTTTAAATCATCACTATTCGTCATTTGAGCAGCTTTCTCTATTAGGGCTTGAATCGGTTCTCACCAAAGGCGGAAAGCAAAGTACCTTTACAACCCCCTACATCGATGACGAAAAAGAAGAGCACACGCTACTCATAACCGCATCTACCATTTGGGGTGAACAATCACAGTTTTCGGGTGTTGCTGTTGTAATTCGAGATGTGACCGACGAACGAAAGGCAAAAGACGCGATAGAAAGGGTAAACCTGAAGCTTGAAGAAAAAGTGGTAAGCAGAACGAAAGAACTTGTTGAAGCTACGCAAGAGGCGCGAAAAGCGAGCAGTGTTAAAAGCTCTTTTATTTCCAATATTAGCCATGAAATGAGAACACCGTTAAACGGGGTAGTTGGCTCCTTGTCGCTACTTAAGCGTCAGCCCCTTAATGAGAAAGCTGAACAGCTTGTTTCCATGATGGAAATTAGCTGCAACAATCTCAGTGTGCTGATTAACGACGTTCTCGACTTGTCTAAAATTGAAGCGGGCAAGCTTGATATTAATAATCAATATTTTGATCCGCTTGCACTTATCGAGTCTATCGCCAAGGTCTTTGCCGTTAAGGCAGCTTCTAAAGGGCTACAGCTTCTTGTTGACACAACAGGTCTTCCCCCGGTGGAAATAAACTCAGATCCACACAGAATCAACCAAATTCTTAGTAATTTATTGAACAATGCTATTAAATTCACTGAAGAAGGGCATATAAAGCTACAAGCATCGTTAAGTGATGATGATGCTGGGACACAACAGCTTCATTTCAGCGTATGTGACACGGGCGTAGGGATAGCACAAGAAAATCAGCCCAAATTGTTTACCGCGTTTACACAGGCTGATGCATCTGTTGCTACCCAATACGGAGGTACCGGACTTGGCTTGTCTATCTGCAAGCAATTGAGCCAGCTTATGGGAGGAGACATTACGTTCAATTCTGAAGTTGACATAGGCAGCACCTTCTCATTTTTCGTTACTCTTCCTGAAACAACTTACGACAGCGCGTTCGAGCATAAAATGGCGGTGGAAAACGAAAGTATGCTGCTTAACGGGATCACAATCGGTGTTTCTGCAAGTTATCCACCTTTAGAGGAAAACATCTGTTGTTTAGCCTTACACGTCGGTGCAGAGCCGCAAGTAATAGGTAAGCATTCTGAATTAGGAACAATACCTTGGACGCAATTTAATGCCATTATTGTGGACGAGGCCAGTTCACTCATTCGTGAGCTAGATGATATATGGCAGGCACAAGGTGCCACTAAAGACGCAGGTTCGTTACCTGTGGTTTATATTCTTCAAAAACTAGAAGGGACACCTTTCCACTTCAATCACCTTGTGCCGCTTTACTTGCCAAAGCCATTATTCAGGTCGAGTTTTGCAATTGTCCAACAAGGGTTAGACGCTGCGCTGTCGGGGTATACATTAAACCAGTCAGATATCTCATTAGGTAAAGGGAAAGCTGAGGACATCTCAGACGATGAAGGGGCAGCAGACGATACTGAGCAGCAATTATCTATTGAGAATGCCAACTTACTGATAGTTGATGACAATATGATCAATCGCGAGGTGGCGAAGGGAGTGCTGGAAAGTTTACCTGTTAAATTGTTTACCTGCAGCGATGGTGAGGAAGTTGTGGCGTTCTTGACGAAATGTGAAAGCAAAGGCCGCAGAATTCACAGCATATTGATGGATTGTCAGATGCCTAATATGAATGGTTATGACGCTACCCGAGCCATACGAGAAGGTAAGGCAGGAGCGATGCACAAAGATGTACCTATAATTGCTATGACAGCCAATGCCATGCTCGGCGAAAAAGAGAAATGTTTAGAGGCAGGTATGGACGACTTTGCGACAAAGCCTGTCATGGCCGATGTACTTATTCCTAAAGTGAAACAATGGTTAGTACATCAAATAACGGCATTAGCAAGTGCAGAGCTTAACGATACTGATACGAGGTCAGGTACCGGAATCACTGCCAGCGAACCTCCACTGGTTGACAGTTTGTTGAGTTCCATCTCAAAAGAAATGGACTGCGACACGCTATCGCATTCAAGAACAGAGGCTCAGTCAAGTAAAGAGTCTGAAGTAGAAATAGCCCCCACGTTACAGAATGCGAAAATAGCTAATGATATCGCCGCTCGCGAGGGCTCGGAGAAGGAGGCTGAAATTGATAACGTCAATCAAACTCAAGCTGATGAAAACAATTCAGAGGGGCTTGATGGATGTTGGGAAAAAGACGATGCCATTGCTCGGATAATGGGCGATAAAGCGCTATTTTCTCGTGTCTGCGACCTGTACTCCAGAAGCGCGCCTGACAAGCTTAAATTACTTCAGCAGGCTGTTGATAGTCGAGACTTCGAAAAGGTTCAGGTGCTTTCATTGAAGCTCCAAGGTATGTCTGCAGATATTGGTGCCGTACAGTTACAACGAGACTTTGAGAGCTTATGGGAATTGTCAAAGGCGAAAAAGTGGGAAGACGCTGAAGCGCTACTCCCTTCCATCACCGATGATCTTAATACTTTCTTAGAGATCCTTGAGGTAGCCTAGCCTACCTAAGCTAATTGTGTCATCTTACGTCTAAGGTCGCGTAAAAATCGCATCAACAGATGCGCGTTGAATTGATTCTAGAAATCTGTCGTCAAACCATCTCACAGATTATGCGCGCACGTAAAACGTAGCTATTAGGAGTAAAGCTTTTGAACCTATTTCGTATTTTTCGCCAGCCCAATAAAGTTCGACATGCACTTTATGCAATAGGCGCGCTTGCTGCGTCGTTTGCCATTACGAGTGTTCCCGCAATAGCGGATGATTCCAAACAATTAGGAAAAACACCCGTAGCTATCGCTATTCATGGCGGTGCAGGAACCATTTTAAAATCATCGATGACGCCAGAAAAAGAAGCGGACTACAAAAGAGTATTAACCCAAGCGGTGCAGCATGGCTACGCCTTGTTGCAGAAAGGCGAAAAAGGTGAAGTGGCGGTAGTAGAAACCATCAAAATTCTTGAAAGCTCGCCTTTGTTTAATGCTGGCATCGGTGCGGTATATACCTTCGACGGTGAGCACGAGCTTGATGCGTCGATAATGCACGGCGGCAGTAAAAATGCAGGTGCTGTTGCGGGGGTGAAAACAATAAGAAGCCCAATAGAGGCTGCGTTATTGGTAATGAATGAATCTCCACACGTTATGCTTTCTGGGAGAGGCGCTGAAGATTACGCAAAAGAAAACGGCCTTGAACAGGTAGACAACACCGTTTTTGATACCGAGTTTCGCAAACAGGCTTTAGATAAAGCGAAAGCACGTATGCAGCAGGTCTCGAGTGGTTACGGTTCGCAGCAAGGCAATGAGCGCTTTGGCACTGTTGGAGCCGTAGTATTGGACCAAGAGGGCAACATTGTCGCGGGAACATCCACTGGCGGAATGACGGCTAAACGGTATGGACGTATTGGAGACTCGCCTGTTATTGGAGCGGGTACCTATGCCGACAATGAAAGCTGCGCGGTATCGGCCACAGGACATGGTGAATATTTTATTCGATACAACGTGGCAGCAGATATTTGTGCGCGAATGAAGTACCAGGGTTTAACGTTAAATGACGCTGCGAACACTGTAGTTAACGACGTACTAGTAAACGCCGGTGGCGATGGCGGTGTGATTGCTATTGACGCTAAAGGTAACGTCGCTATGCCGTTCAATTCTGCGGGTATGTACCGCGCTAGCATCGACATAAATGGTGAAGTGAAAGTGGCAATTTACAAAGACTGATCACTGAAAAACTATTTGTTATTTTAATGTTAAATGTGCTGGCTTGTATGCAACGAAACGTCTAATCTTAAAGTGTGGGGGAAAATTGCTTTCACATGTGGTTAAAAATAATTGAAGTGCCGTAACGCCAATTAAGTCGCAGTATCGGTCACATTAGGCGCCACGGTTGGAGAATTGAAAATGGAATCGTTGCAAGTCAGTGATTATATGAATACTCACCCAGTGAAGCTTAATGTCGATATGCCCGTTGCGCAGGCTGTCGAAGTGTTATTAGCCAGTGGGCAGAGTGGTGGTCCGGTACTCGATAGCAAAGGTAGAGTGGTGGGCTTTTTGTCTGAGCAAGACTGTATCGCTCAAATGATTGCGTCAAGCTACTATCGCGAACAAATTTGTAGAGTAGGGGAAATCATGAAAACCCCTGTGATTTCTATCAAACCTTATATGTCGGTAATAGAGTTAGCGCAGTTGCTGTTAAAGGAAAAGCCGAGAGTTTACCCCATTGTTGATGATGACGGGGTACTGTTAGGCTCAATTAATCGAACGGCAGTGCTACGGGCTATTGATGTTCAATTGAATGATGGATACCAGCGAGCGGGTTAGACGTTGTTTGGGATAACGCACTTTTATTTAGCTTGGTAGGATTTAGTGCTGCAGGTAGCGTAATGAATGAAGATGCGGCGCTGGGTTAGAACGGCCAGAAGCTAGTGCGACGCCATGCATTTATCATATACCAGAAAGGAGGCGTTAACTTGCTTAACGCCTCCTTCTTATTTACTTTTCGTATTATTCGTTACATGTGTGAGTGGTGTTCACGCTTGGCGCTCGCTAATTTTCTGATCGCATCTTTAAGTGAAGCACCAGCAACTAGCTTAAAGTTTTGGGTCTCGCTAGGCATGACGTTTCTTCCATCTTGTACTACCCAAAGCCCTTCGGTGAACCTTCCTCCCAAGTTAGCGTTGGTTACATCAAGCCCATCTGTTTCCGACACGCCGTCAATTTGCGTGGCTTTATCTGCCGTAATTTGAACAAGCCCCATCAGTTCCAAGACTTCAGGGTTCTCAGTGTGTACGTGATAGATAGCATAGCTGTTATTACCCTGACTAGATGCGATTAGGTAAGTTTGTGAATCTACATCAAACAGAGCCAGCCCTTCAATATCAGCTTCTACCGGGGCTTCTATCTCAGCGATGAACTGAGGCTGATTGCTGTTTGAAGTAATATCCAAGGCCCAAATCCCAGCACCTTCCTCACCTAAGTATGCCGTGCTCGTTTTAGTATCCACAACACATCCTTCTGGCTGTGAGGGCAGTGAAAAGGACTGTGTTAAATGTCCATCAACAGCTTTGTCTGGGGAGATAGACACGCTATATCGTTCGAAGCGGCCACTGGTGTCGTTAGCAAATACATGAGCTATTCCGCCTGACACAAACAGACACATGCCGTATATATCATTGAGTGTAGTGCTTATGTGGCCAAGTTGAGTCATATGACCGCGTTTATCTATTTCAAATACAGACAAACTGTTATTCGACCGGTTTGATGCCACTGCGATATCGATAAGTGGCGTATCGCTTTGCTGAGCTTTGGTTTCTGCCACAGATACCTTGTATCCCACATCAACGTTATTCACTCTGCCAACAGGAAGGCTTTGCACTAGCTTGCCGGCTAAGTCATAGCTATTTAATGCGCCTTTTTTGTCGGTGCCGATTATGCGGCTTTGTGAAGCGCTGTGCGAGTTGACCCAAATGGCTGGGTCGTCAGCAGCGTCGCCATGATTTTCCACTGGGTCAGTTTCAACATCGGGTTTAACCTTGATAGTGAGGTTTGCATGTTGGGATGCGCTGTTATTTGTATATGCCTTCTCCATGTGATTTTCTTTTGGCGAGGTAGCTTTAAAATCGGTGCCGCATTGTCGATGAAGTAAAGCTGCGCTTAGTTTTGAGGGAAGTTCGGCAGAAAACACGTCGCCTGATTCATCATCATCAACAACAAGAGAAATGTGTGTGCCTTCTTCACTTAACGACAGGTGAACGAATTCAGGCTGAATAGAAGTAGACCTGTTGTTTGCTTTTAACTGGCGAGCTGCTGAGTTACTTTCGTTCGCCGTATTTATTAGCGAGACAAATTGCGTAAGACATGGTGCTTTGAGCCATACCCCGCTGGCATCCGGGCTTACCCAAGCAGCGACATCTTTGGCATCTTTTTTTGTCGAAGACAGGGTGGCTACACCTTCAATGACAACATCTTTACCGTGAAAAATAAGGGTTTTTGCTAGCTCACTTTCAATGTTGGTATTTAATTGCCACACACCGGCAAATTCGTCAGCAAGGTATAGCGTTTCGGTGGTGGCATTTATCGCGCAACTTTTAATGCCTGGACCTATCGCAAAGTCTCTAAGCGATAAAAAGCGCCCGTTGTAAAATTCATACTGATTCAGTGTGCCGGTCGCATCGATATTAACAATTTGCAGTTCGCCAGCGCTTGATGTTGTAGCACAAATGGCTTCAGAACCTTTGGTCAATTGAGTTTGCGGTTGATCAATCTCAAGAGACGCGGCGTTAATGCGATACACCTCTATGTACTGGGTGTTGTTATTGAACACTACTAAAGACACCCATTGTTTTGAATTAGACTCCACAACTTCAGCATTTGCTAAGGTGTAATGTCCCGCAATGAAGTGTTTTTTTCCTTCAGAGTTACTTAGTGAAATACCCTTATGTTCGTTAACATTAATGTTGATAGCGTGGGTGTCATCGTAAACTTTATGTTTGTTGTTGGCGCGGGCGTCCTTGCTAGTGTTGTTAGTATGGGTGTCTTTGTAAGCGTCTTTGTAAGCGCTTTTGGTGTTAGAATGGTCGACGTGCGTTTGGTAGTGCAGAGTTAGGCCTAAACCATTTTTTAGCTTTGTTAGCGGTAATGCGATGCCTTGGCTTTCTGCTTTTACTAGCTGGCTTTCGCTGTGCGCTAACTTGATATTTGCACTGGTATCTGCGCTGGTATTAGAATCGTGAGAGGCTGCGCAACCGAACAACGTCAAAAGTGCGCTTGAAAGTGCCGCTGTGGTAAATGTGGTTTTAAAAACTGTTTTGGTGTGACGCTGATTGGTCATTGTTGTTATTGTCCTGAAACTTACTGAGATCAAACCATGCATGGCGCATCGACTAAAACATGGCTTACAGATTATTAAGAGCAAGTTCGAAGGCCAAATTACCTACGGCCTTCAAACCCGATAATTAACTTTCGATATACCTGCCTAGTTAAGCTGCCAAGTAAAGCCAAGTTCGAACGTGCGGCCGTATTCTTCATACTGCGCGTTTTGGTTGCGCGTATCGAAATAGTTGTAGAAAGGTTCGTCACCTAAGTTGATGCCGTTGAAATACACCTGCATGCTGTCGTTGATGTAGTAGCGCGCCATGAAATCAACCTGTACGTGGTCGTCTTCAAATCTGAGCATGTCACCATCAATCTCTTCGAAATTGTCGCTTTTGTAGGTGGTGGCTAGACGTACACTGAAGTCATTCGCTTCGTACCCAATGGTGATGTTGCCAATACGGTCTGATTGATTTGGTAACTGGGTTTCAAATTTTTCGCCATCTAAGAAGGTAGTCGCTTCAGAATCAGTAAAAGTAGCATTGGCGGAAACAATAAAACCGTTATTGAAAGCTTTCACCCAAGAAAGTTCTAAGCCGGTTAAATCGGCAGAGTCGCCGTTAATTGGCTGTATGACCTCTTCAAAACCTTCCCAACCGGTTGTACCTGCAACATCAGCGTACACAACGAAGTTATCGATATTCTTGTAGAACAGCCCTGCTGAAACTACACCAATGTCACCTGGATAGTATTCAATCGACAAATCAACGTTTTGTGCTTCGTAAGGCTGAAGGTCAGGGTTGCCAACTTCCGCCTCTCGTTCGGTCACAAATACGCCATCATTTTCTTCCGTTTTACTCTCGATGATTTGAAATGCCGCTACATCTTCAAATTTTGGTCTTGAAATAGTCTGGGTGTAGGCAGCGCGAAGCTGAAGTTTATCTGAAACAGTGTATCTGGCATTTACACTGGGTAACCAATGATCGTAGTCGCGCTCCGCTTCCCATGGCGTATTTACCACTTCTTCCACGTCGGTTTCTTCGTTTTCTACAAGCTCTACTCGCATACCCGATGTAGAAAAGTCAGTACGTTCATAGCGTACACCTGCTACCAAATGAAGTTTATTTATATCTATGCTGCCCATGATATAAGCGGCAAAAATATCCTCTTCATTCACATAGGTCGCGCCACGAGACTCTACTTCAGAATTTAGGCTGTCTAATTCCAAGCTCTCGCGGTTTTCGTTAAAGTAGCTACGCATTTCACTTCGATTAAGCCCAGGCCCAAAGTCATCAAGAGAGTAGTCTGGACTGGCAGCTCCGAATTGCGAAGCGTCTAGGTCGTCGAATTCTCCATCAAAAATAGCGATGCTGCTGTCGCGGTCTTTTTCTCGGCTTCGGTATTTCGAGCCAATTTTTAACTCACCGATATAGCCACCAAGGTTGATGGGGCGGGCGGCGTCGAATTTAATACTGGTTTCGGTATCTTTCGTGTAGTTATCTTCAAAGCTGATCTCATCGACTTCATAGGTTGATAAGTTCATGGCATCAGCGTTTTGTGACACGGTTGGACGCATAGTATTTAAGTCTGCGTCGATACTGTCATTTTCGGTTTTGAATACGTAATACAGTGCATCTGGCTCGTCTTCATCAGACTTTGCATAACCGAGCTGCCAGTTTGCTTTCCAGGTATCTAATTGGTGTTCACCACCTAACGCCACAGTAAAAATACTCTGACTTTCAAAGCGGTCTTTACTTTCTCTTTCTATTTCTGAGTCTTCGCCATCGAACGTGAATATATTTCCTTGACGGTATTCGTCGTCAGAAAACTCACTGTAAAGTGTGCGAAGAAAGTATTGGTTGTTGAAGTCAGGACGAAAATCGATATTTAACGCACTACCCAAACGTTCGCGAGTGATCGTGTAGTGACGTTGCTCAAGCTCATCGTCACCGTTACTTTCAACATTGTCTGAACCAAAATCTCGGTCAAAGTAGGAAATAGCGCCAGCCACCCCCCATTCAGGGGAAAGCTTCTTGGTAAACGTACCAGAAAGCTTTGGACTGGTTTGATCGCGTAAATCATTTTGACTGGCTTGCACGGTAACGCTCGCGGTATCTCGAGCCTTATCAAACGCACTCACACTTTTCACCGCGACTGAACCACCAATGGCGTCTCCGTCCATATCGGGCGTTACCGATTTAGACACCTCTAACGTTTGGATGAGTTCTGAGGGAATAACGTCAAGGGCTACTGAACGTACGCCTGATTCAGGCGAGGGAATATTCAAGCCGTTAATAGTTACGTTATTCAAGTTGGGGTCGATACCGCGTATGCCGACGAAACGACCTTCACCCTGATCTCGCTCAATCGACAAGCCAGGTAAACGCTGTAACGACTCAGCAGCATTTTGGTCTGGAAATTGTCCAATGGCATCTGCGGATACAATAGACGAAATACGATCTGACGTTCGCTGCTGGTTTATGGCACCTGCCTGACCGCTTCGTTGACCACGTACCAAGATCTCATCGATGGTATCGCCGCTGCCAAACTCCACGGCTGCGCGCGCAATGCCGTTGTCTGTCACTTTTATCGCTTGCGTAACCGTTTCCTCACCAAGATAAGAAATTTCTAGCGTGTAAGTACCCTCTGGAATAGAGGGAAACCGAAATTTACCGTCTGTGCCTGCTTCAGTAACTAGTCCTAATTCTTTAAGCTTAATTTGAGCACCGGTATAGCTGCGCGTCTGTGCGGCGTCTTTTACTGAACCGATAATTACGCCATCAGCAGCTGAAGCAGGTATAGCGACGCTAAGGCCCATTGCCGCTATGCAGGCAAGTGTTAGAGAAGAGTACGCGGTTTTAATTTTCATTTATTTTCCAATTAATTAAGCAGTAAAAAGGCGTTTTGAATAAGTGCTAAGTAAGTGAATGAGTACCCTAAGAATCCTGCATGACAGTTATATGACGATTTGATGGAACAAGCGGTACACAATCGGTAATTGTCGCCTATTTGCAATTGGCTGAGCTAAATTGACCCTTGCTTAAATTACTGATTTTGTTTGGTTTGTGTGTCTTTTTTTATGCTCCTAAAGTTCGCTGCCATCAAGATGTCACATTGCTGAGCCAAACTGACCCTCGACAGTTTCATCAGATTTGGGCAAGACTCTCGTTTTGTTATAAACGCTGGCGGTGGCCGGACTAACGCGTGATGTATCCAATTCAAGAGATTTCCAAAGAGAGCACTATGTTTACCTTTACAAATTCAACACAATTTAGGCATCACAAGCTTTGGCTAGCATTTACATTTTGCGTAGTGGCGTTAGCGGTTTGTTTAGCTTTTATTTTTGGCAATGCAAAAGAAAGCACCGTGATATCAGGCCTCGATATTGTGGGGGAGGGAAGCATTGCTTTTTTAACTTTGGCGTGGATGCTAGCTGCGCTTGCCAGCCGTCCTCCAGGTAAAGTAACGAGCCTTCTCACGGTAGGACTCGGCTTCTTTCTATTTTCAGTCAGTTTAGATTTCTTGGATGAGTTTTTTCATTATCCCGAAGAGGCTTATTGGCTAAGCATGATTGAGTCTTATCCTGCGGCTGTGGGTATGGTAGTAATGACCGCGGCACTGTATCAGTGGCACCTAGAGCAGCGCGCGTTAAACTTGCAATTACGACGCAGAGAATGGGACTTTCGCGATCACGATGCTATCGATCCCATCACTCAGCTTTACCGCGCAGAATATTGGAAAACACAAATTAATAAATTACAGCAGTCTGGCAAGTCAGCTGTCATCGCCATTATCGATATCAATAACTTCTCTTTGTTCAACCAAAAACATGGGTATACGGAAGGCGATAGGTATCTGCACGATATTGCGCAATTGGTGATCATGAATTTGCGTCAGCAAGATTTAGCGTGCCGCTATGCCGGTGATAGGTTTGCTATTTTGATACCTGACGTCTCGCCCATGCAGGCCGACGTTATCCTCAACGATATCAAAGTGAGCATTCAGCACCTTGCGTTTAGACACAGCCAAAATGCAAACGCTATTTACACTACCGCTCGCAGTACTCAAGTGACTTTGTTACCTAACCAACGCCTTGCGACAGTGCTTAACACCATGCTCTTAGAACTTGAGCGTGCCCATGGTAGCGCAGCGTAATTAGGCAGGTTTGGTCAGTGTATTTGGCGATAGTAATTGGTAGGGGTAACCGGTGAAGATGAATGAAGATGCCTGCAGCGAGTAACTTATGGATTTAATGTTACCAAGACTAAACGCACTACGAGACTCTGAGGACGAAGCTGCAATTGCAGGTGCTGAGTACCGTCATTCAACTCGTCTTTCTGGGGTGGGTGTCTCTCTAAAAGATGATGCTAAAGCGCTTGGCATGGGTGTCTCTGTAAAAGATGACGCTAATGAGCTAGACATGGGTGTCATCGATAGTGCTGGTAGTGCTGATGTAGTGATGTCTAGCCAAGATAAAGTAATAGTTGGGTATTGGTTAGTGAGGGCAGCACTTAATGTGGCGCTCTCTCGTGGCGCGAATAAAAATAAGCTCTTGCGCGGTACAGGAATTTTTGAAGACGCGTTGCAACACTATTCACTACTAAGCACAAAGCAATACTCATCGCTGTTAGTGAACGTTCAAAGTCAAGCGAGAGGCGGCGACGTCAGTTTTTTGCTGGGAGGCGCTTTCGCCTCGCAGTGGCTATCTAGTCCACTTAGTGTGCTTAAATCATGTGAAAATGTAGAGCAGCTACTTTTACAGCTGACTCAACGCCAAACATACCGGTGGTGTAGCCTACCGCTCTGTCAGTTTCAGCGTTTTGAAAACGCAGACCAAATAATGTTAGTGCCTCAGTTTACAGGGGTAAGCAGCAAACAGCTTCAGTTCTCCATTGAAGTGGCATTCGCAAGCGTTGTTGCACTTATGAAAAGTATAGCGAATAAGAGAATTCGTTTATCTTTCTCTTTTACCGATAGTCAACCAAGAAATATTGCTGATTACGAAACCCACCTTGGGCTTAAGTTGTCGTTTAATCGTGCTTTTAACAGTATTTGCATTGAGAAAGACGTATTACGCCAACCTTTGGAGCTAACAGCTCAGTCGGATTGTTCTGCTGAATCACATGTTTCTCTGGAAGGTGTCGTTAGTAATAGCGCAACGCAAACAAAAGAAGGGGCTTCTATTGAATTGCAAAACCGCTTGTCATTGCCTGATTTTGTGAGGCGTTATATTTATGCATCCTCCAACACACAGGCAGCAAATATCGGATTTCCTGAATTAGCGGAAACCTTAAACGTCAGTGTGGCTACGCTAAAGCGGAAACTAAAAGAATACGGCACTAGCTATCGCGCGCTCTGCGAGGAAGTACAGCGCAATCATGCACTTTTACTTCTTTCGGTGCACAAAGTGAGTAACGAGACGGCGGCCAATGCAATGGGCATTAACGATTTACCTAACTTTCGACGAACGGTAAAACGGCTTACAGGTAAAACCCCTAGCGAGCTTAGAATTTAACGTGAATGACTGATAGCGCCTGTCCATATTTCTACGTAACAGAGCTATGCCACACACTTATGCAACACAGCTATGTAAAATAGCTATGAAAACTAGCTAGGCGGCAGTCGCGTTCTACGGCTAAATGGTTGTAGCTTCACTCCTTTAATAACTCGAAATCTAATCGTAGCGTCTGGCACAGTGCAGATGAGTTAAATATTGGAAAGTAAATTTCTTTTCAATGCTTTAAAAACCTTTTATCCTTTGTTGCTTTAGCTTTTCACCGTCAAAAACCGTCACGTTATGGTTTCGTTGAAGCTTTTTTTACGCACTCGCAACCGGCAGGTGGCTTTTCCGCGTAGCCTTTAAACTTTTGCTGTCACGCAATAAAACCCAAAAGAGAGTTTTCTGTGCACGAAAATAATGACATTGCACCAAATTCTATCGCACCCAACCCGTTAGGTTTAACGCCCATTTTGCTTTTTGTAATTCTTGTTGTAGTGACAGGAATTACCACAAACGATATTACTGCGATGCCTATTTTGGTGGCGTTTTTTATCAGCGCTGGCTATGGGCTATGTTTAAATCCGAAAGGGAAAAAGGTCAGCTTCTCTGAAAAAGTACAAACGTTTTGTAAAGGCGGCGGTGATAAAAATATTATTCTTCTAGTGCTTATATTCTTGTTAGCTGGTGCATTTTATGCGGTGACTATTGATATTGGCGCTCGGGATGCCACGGTCAATATGGCACTACAATTTGTGCCTTCCGCACTTATATTGCCAGGCCTCTTTTTGATTTGCTGTTTCATATCATTTTCAATGGGCACGTCCATGGGCACCATTACCGCTCTCTCGCCAATAGGTGCGGGGCTTGCCACAAGTTTGGGGCTACCGGTAGAAATGGCGCTAGGTATTGTGGTGGGGGGCGCAATGTTTGGTGATAACCTCTCGTTTGTTTCAGATACCACCATTGCGGCAACCCGTACGCAAGGCGTACAGCTTAAAGATAAATTTAGGGCGAATTTAATGGTTGCTGTGCCGGCGTGCATTGTCACCATGGCGTTACTGCTTATGGTGGATGTCGATACTTCTGGAATAGTTGAAGGCGGCAGCTACGATTTTTGGCGCATAGTGCCTTACTTGTGCATTATCGCTTTTGCGCTAACAGGGTTTAACGTCATTAGCGTGCTTGCAGTGGGTATTGCCAGTGCCTGCGTAGTGGGATTGCTTCAAGGCAGCTTCACGCCACTTTCTATGATGCAAAGCATTCAAAAAGGGATGGGCTGGATGCAAGACTTGGCTATGATCGCCATAACCATAGGCGGTATTGTTGCGCTTATGCACGCTAACGGCGGTATAACATGGTTAATAGAGCGCTTAACCCGAAAGGTCACGTCAAAGAAAGGCGCTGAGTTCAGTATTGCTGGCTTGGTTAGCTTTTTGGACATTACAACGGCGAACAACACTATTGCGATTGTTACCGCAGGTCCAATTGCTAAAGACCTGAATGAAAAATACGGCGTCGACCCTCGTCGTACGGCATCACTTTTGGATATCTTTTCGTGCAGTTTCCAAGGTTTAGTCCCTTACGGGGCGCAGCTTTTAAGTGCCGCGGCCGTAGTGGGTATTTCACCATTAGCTATTACACCGTACTGCTGGTATCCCATGCTGATTTTTGTGTTTGGTGTGGCGGCCATTTGGTTCGGTTTTCCCCGTTTTAAAGTGCCCCAGGACGATGAATTAACCCAAAGCGCTTAAATTCTCGTAACGCTTAACACACTGGCTTTTTAGGGCGGTATCTTCTAGGATCACCGCCCGAATTTTATTGATGATTAGAAACACGCTTTAGGATGTCACTTTGTCTTCACCACTTGCAATAAAACCTCTTTACAACAAACTAGATGATTGTTTGAGCGCAGATAAATTTCGTTTAAAGCGACGCATTACGCAGCTTGCACAAAAAGTGAATGATAAATCTGGTGTTGAAGGAAAAGGCGCGGAGAAAAAAGCTGCTAATCCCAAAGCTTCAAAACGTGACAGCGCGGTTAGCGAAGAAAGCTTAAAAGCGCAGTTTGAAAAGCTCGAAAGCGACATCAATGCATCAATAGAAAAACGCAAATGGCGTAAAGACAACCTTCCTAAAGTTGAATACCCACCGCTGCCGGTTAGCGATAAAAAAGAAGATATCAAAGAGGCGATTGCGAATAACCAAGTCGTGATTGTTGCGGGTGAGACCGGGTCGGGTAAAACTACGCAGCTACCTAAGATATGCTTAGAGTTAGGTCGCGGTGTAAATGGCATGATAGCCCACACCCAGCCAAGACGATTAGCGGCGCGAAGTGTAGCTACCCGTATAGCCGAAGAGCTAAACACGCCGCTTGGCGAAAAGGTGGGTTTTAAAATTCGCTTTAGCGATCAGGTAAGCGAGCGAAGCTACGTTAAGCTTATGACCGACGGCATGCTGCTGGCTGAAATGCAGCAAGACCGCTTTTTAAATCAATACGATACTATCATCATCGATGAAGCTCACGAACGCAGCCTTAATATCGACTTTTTGCTAGGCTATCTGCGTCAGCTGTTAGACAAGCGCCCTGATTTAAAACTCATCATCACCTCTGCCACCATTGACCCAGAGCGTTTCTCTCAGCATTTTAATAATGCGCCTATTATCGAAGTGAGCGGACGTACCTATCCGGTAGAAATTCGTTACCACGCGCCGGAAGATAATAATGACGATATTGATCAGAGCGACGCCATCGTAAACGCAGTCGACGAGCTGATGCGTGAAGCACCGGGAGACATCTTAGTGTTCTTAAGCGGGGAGCGCGAGATACGCGACACCCAAGATGCCTTGAGCAAACAGCATTATCGCAACACTGAAATTGTTCCGCTGTATGCGAGGTTGTCGGCGGCAGAGCAAAACCGCATATTTCAGTCGCACAGCGGCAGACGCATTGTACTTGCCACCAACGTGGCAGAGACCTCGCTTACGGTGCCTGGCATTAAATACGTAATTGACCCAGGTTTTGCCCGTATTTCACGTTACAGTGCCAGAAGTAAAGTTCAGCGTTTACCTATCGAGCCAATATCTCAGGCGTCAGCGAATCAGCGGGCAGGGCGATGCGGCCGTGTGTCTGATGGTATTTGTATTCGTCTTTACAGTGAAGAAGACTATTTAGGCCGCCCAGAATTTACGGACCCTGAGATCCTGCGAACCAACTTAGCGTCGGTTATTTTGCAAATGCTTGCTTTAGGGTTAGGCGATATCGCTGCTTTTCCATTTGTTCAGCCGCCTGATAACCGCAATATCAACGACGGTTTCCGCTTACTTGAAGAAATTCAAGCTATCGCGAAAGGCAAAGATAACCGAAAAACCAAGCAAAGCGGCAAAATGCAGCTTACTCCGCTAGGTCGTCAAGTAGCACGTTTACCTATCGACCCTCGCTATGCTCGTATGGTGATTGAAGCCGAGCGTACTAATGCGCTCAGCGAAGTAATGGTGATTGCAGCGGGACTTTCAATTCAGGATCCGCGAGAGCGCCCACAGGAAAAACGCCAGCAAGCAGACGAGAAGCACAGCGAATACCACGATAAAGATTCTGACTTTATCAGTCTTTACAACTTGTGGTTGGCGTTTAGAGAGCAGCAAAACGCACTCAGTCAAAACCAATTGCGCAAATGGTGTAAGCAAAATTTCATCAACTATTTACGTATGCGTGAGTGGCAGGACATTGTTAGCCAACTTAAAAAGTCTATCGCTGAGCTGGGCTTTGGCATTTCAAAGCAAGAAGCCGACTATCAGGCTATTCACCAAGCTATTGCCAGCGGCTTGCTGTCGCACATGGGCTTTAAAGATAAAGAACGGGAGTATATGGGCTCGCGTAACTCGCGCTTTCTTATTTTCCCTGGTTCAGGGCTATCAAAGTCTCAGCCCAAATGGGTAATGGCAGCTGAGCTTGTAGAAACCTCTAAGCTATTTGCTCGTATGGTGGCAAAAATTGACCCAGCATGGGTAGAGCCTTTGGCCGAGCATGTTGTGCAAAGAAGCTATTCAGAGCCACACTGGTCTAAAAAGCGCGGTGCGGTGATTGCCTTTGAAAAAGTATCCTTGTTCGGGCTACCCATAGTAATGAAGCGTGCGAAGGTTTATAGCCTCATCGACCCGCCAATTTGCCACGAGCTATTTATCCGCGAAGCGTTAGTCGAGGGCAATACTAAACTCAATTACAGTTTCTTACAGGAAAATCAGGCACTGCTTGAGCAGGCAGACGAATTTGAACAAAAGACCCGTCGTCGCGATTTGATAGTCGATGATGAAGAGCTTGTAAGCTTTTACGCGAAGCGTATTCCGGTTGAGGCCAATAATGATGCGGCGTTTAAGAAGTGGTTTAAGCAACACGGAAGCAACGACAGTTTAACGTTTAAAGAAGAAGACGTGTATCGTCAGCAGCCTGGGCAGTCGGTAGCAAACGCGTTTCCCGATGTATGGCGCCAAGGCAATATTACGCTGCCGCTTCGCTATAACTTCGAACCTAACGCTGAAGATGATGGCGTAACTGTGGTGATTCCGCTGCCTGTGCTTAACCAAGTCGACAATATAGGTTTTGATTGGCTGGTGCCGGGGCTAAGGCACGACCTCATTGTGGGTTTAATTAAAACCTTGCCTAAGCGCTTGCGTCGTAACTTTGTGCCTGCGCCAAACTTTGCTGAAGCATGCCTTGCTGATATCAGTGAAACGGATAAAAACAACCGTCCAGTGCCTTTGCTTGAAGCTGTAACCGATAAGCTACGCAAAATGACGGGCGTTATTATTGAAAGCGAAGAGTGGAATTTAGATCAGCTTGATAAGCATTTGAAAATGCACTTTGCGGTAGTTAACGACAACGGTGACGATATTGCTAAAGGTGACGACCTTCACGCGCTTAAACAGCAGTGTGCAGGGCAGGTGAAACAAACCTTTGAGAAAGCCGCAACACCGGAGTTAGAGCGAAATAACATCGAACAATGGGATTTCGAAAGTTTGCCGGAAACCTTCGTGCAGAAGGTTGGCGGGTTTGAAGTTCAGGCGTTCCCGGCTCTGGTGCAAAAGGGTGATAAGGTAGATATTGCGTTAATTGAAGAAGCGGATAAGGCCCAAGTGCTGCACAAGCAAGGCGTGAATGTCTTGATTAAAAACGCGATGCCGTCGCCGCTTAATTATTTGCAAAGCAAATTACCTAACAAAGCCAAACTGGGTTTGTATTTCAATCCATTTGGCCAAGTGAAAGCGCTAATTGATGATTGTATTTTTGCGGGTATCGATGCCATTGTCAGTGATTACTGCAAAACCAATAACACCGACATTCGCAGCAAGGCCGATTTTGAAGCCTGTTTAGAGATTGCTCGTGCAAACATTAATGACAGGGTGTTAGAAATTGCCAAACAAGTGGAGCAGGGGCTTACCCTTGCGCATCAATGTCAGAAGCAAATGAAAGGGAATGTGCCGCTGACCATGATAAACGCCTTAGGCGACTGCAAAGCACACTTGGCATCGTTAGTTTTTCCTGGTTTTGTTTCTGAAATTGGCGAGAGCAGATTAGATGATTGGAATCGTTACATTAAAGGTTTAGCTCGTCGGCTAGAGAAGCTCCCCATTGATCCCAACAAAGACAGAATGCATCAGGTAACGGTAGAAAAGTCGATTAAAGAATGGGAAAAAGCGTGCAGCAAATACCCCAACGGTAAAGTACCTCAAGCTCTTAATGAAGTGCGCTGGATGATAGAAGAACTGCGGGTTTCTTTGTTTGCCCAGCAGCTCGGGACGGCTTACCCGATTTCGGCTAAGCGTATCACTTTGCACCTCGCTGACTTTTAAAAAAGGGCGTTAGGTGTAAGGTAGCATCAATGGACCAGGCTAGGGCATGAGGGCACATATTTGTTATCGCAAACAAAACAGCGGGCAGAAACGGCTGAGTCGCTGATTTAAGTGGGAAGGTAGTCGAAATTAGACCAAAGTACACTTTTAATAATTGTTGAATAAATATTATACAGTTCGATTGACAAGTTACCGGCATCGCCCTATAACATCAGATGTAGTCGTCAGCGTAACGCTAAAAATCAGGAGAAGTAGACATGTTGGGATACGACGATAAGCGAAATTTTTTCAGGATGATGGTAAATTCGCCTTGTCAGTTGCAAATTACTGATGATGAGTCGAGCCGCACCATGCAGGCAATGTGTAGAGATATCAGTGCTACAGGTATGTCTTTGGAAGTCGATGAACCCTCAATTGAGGTGGGTACACAAGTGAGTGTTGCAATAGAGTCATCTAGTTCGCAAATCCCATCTTTGGCAGCATTAGCGACTGTTGTGCGCTGTGAACCTGAATCCGAGTCAAGCTGCATTATAGGCGTCGAAATTTCTCAGATGAAATAGTCTAATCTAATGTGTTAGGGCGGGGTAAAAGCTTCGCCTTTTCGTGTCTAACTAAAAAACACAAAGCGTCAGGGTCTACAGCAATGACGTACTCGCGGTGTTGCTTCTTTCTTTACACTCCAATGTTGACCAGCCCGTTGTGGTTTGAAAACAGTCTTTCAGCTTTCATATACTAAACCGAATAGGCCGTTCAGTTTTTTCTATTTTAACTCTCAGTCTTAATTGCTAATAATTCTCATTAATGCGAAAGCAAACTGATTTAATACTTTGAGAGAGCGATGACTATGAAAAAGACGATGACCTTTGCAGTGATGCACTTTTCAGTGGCCTTTACGGTTGCCTACTTACTGACAGGAAGTGTGGTAGTAGGCGGTGCCGTAGCGTTGGTTGAGCCAGCCATTAATACCGTGGCGTTTTATTTTCACGAGATGGTGTGGAAGAAAGTTGAAGAAAAAGAGGGTGTTGTTAAGGAACAATCAGATGACAGTTCACAACAGTTATCAAGTCGCTTTTCTAACAATGAGATAACCTTTGCATCTTAAGGGAGTGGATTTACCTTCGTAAGCTTTTCGCACAACGTAATGTTAGCTCAATAGATTTCGTTAAGCGCCCTATACATCAACAAGGGCGCTTTTTTAATCGCTAGTCGTCGGTGACTTCACACACTAGACCTTTCAAGTAATAGCCTTCTGGATAGCTGCCAATGATAGGATGATCTGAGGCTTGATTAAGCCTTGCGATAATTTTGATAGTACGACCTGCATCAAGTGCAGCGTCTGCCACAACTTTCTGGAATAAATCTGCCGGCATAAGGCCAGAGCAGCTAAATGTAAGCAGCAGCCCACCAGATTTAACAGCATGTATGCCGTACATATTAATGTCTTTATAGCCGCGGGCAGCACGGTTTAATGTTGCCTTGCTGTCGACAAACTTTGGCGGGTCGAGTATCACCATATCAAACTGTTTGCCCTGCTCGTGATACTCCCTGAGTGCCTTAAACACGTCTTGGTTTACGTAATTGGCTTTGTTTTCGTCTAAACCATTGATGGCTACATGGTGCTTAGCCAAATCAAGAGCAGGCTGAGATACATCAACGTTAGTCACTGATTTAGCACCGCCAGCAAGTGCGTAGCAAGAAAACGTACCTGTGTAGCTAAAACAGTTGAGTACGTCGGCATCTTTCGCGTAGTGTGCAGCCGCCGCGCGACTGTCTCGCTGATCAAGGTAAAAACCGGTTTTATGGCCGTTCTCGATATCAACCACTATGTTGATGCCGTTTTCTTTTACTGTAACTTGCATAGGTGGTTCACCATGCAGTACACCAGTTACAGGCTCTAAGCCTTCTTTCTTGCGCACATCCACGTCGCTTCGCTCGTATATGTGTACATTAGGCATTAGCTTAGTAATTGCCCACACTATCTTATCTCTGTGTTTTTCGCCGCCCGCGCTCAAAAGCTGAAGTACTGCAACATTGTCGTATAGGTCTATCGTGATCCCTGGAAGGCCATCACTTTCAGACGCTATCCAGCGAAACGCGTTGGTTTTGTTTGGGTCAAACAAGCGTTTGCGAAGGGCTAGTGCAGTTTCTAAACGGCGTAGGAAAAATCCGTTATCAATGCTTTCGTCTTTTTTAAATGTCCACATACGAACGCGAATTTTTGAATTTGGAGAGTAAGCGCCTCGCCCTAACCAGTCGCCTTCAGAGTCAAATACGTCTACCGTATCGCCAACTCGCGCGCGGCCCTTTAGTTCAGCCACAGCGCTTTCGAATACCCAAGGGTGTTTGCGGCGAAGTGATTTGTCTCTGGATGGCTGTAATATGACCTGTGCTGACATGAAGGCTCTCGTACTAATTTAATAAATGTGAAACAGAGTTAAGCGATTTTACTCGCTTATGAGAATGGTCGCGATTATACGCAATTTCATAAGTTCTGTGTTAATAATACCAATCTGCATAGATAATTACCCACTCAGCGAGAGTTAAAATGCTCTATCCTGACTGGTATAAATACAAAACAAACCCAAACTGTTTGATATAAAAGTACGTAGCCAAATTACGATTAAAATTTAAGACTAGGATTGGATGTAAATTATGCGATATGTCGATTTTGAAAAAGGATGCGGCCCAAGCGAACTTGTTGTAAAGGAATGTGAAGGGCTGTCGCTAGCACCAGGGAAAGTAAAAGTTGACGTAAAAGCGTTTGGGGTGAATCGTGCGGATACCTTGCAACGCCAGGGGAATTACCCACCTCCACCAGGCGAGAGCGATATTCTTGGATTAGAGGTAGCTGGCGTGGTGTCAGAGGTTGCCAGTGACGTTACTGCATTTAAAGAAGGTGACGAAGTATTTGGTTTGGTTGCAGGTGGCGGCTATGCCACTGAAGTGATCGTTAATCCAGCCCATTTAATGCCCATTCCCAAAGGCATGCCGTTTTTTGAAGCCGCGGGTTTGGCCGAAGTGTTTCTTACGGCATTTCAGTGTTTGCGCACAATCGCGCATGTAAAGCCGGCTGAACGGGCGTTAATTCATGGCGGTGCAAGCGGTGTAGGGCTGGCTGCCACGCAACTTTGTCGATATTGGGGCGTACACAGTGCGGTAACGGCTTCAAGTCAAGATAAGCTTTCGTTGTGTGAAAGCAATGGCGCAGAGCATCTTATCAATTATAAGCAGCAACAGTTTGATGATGTGCTTAAAAAAGTCTGGCCTGAAGGGGTTGATATGGTGCTTGATATGGTAGGTGGCGACTACCTCAACCGTAACCTTAAAATACTGAAGCAAGATGGAAAAGTGGTTTACTTAGCGATGCTGGCAGGGAGATATGCTGATAACCTCGATATGGCTATGCTGTTAGGTAAAAGGGCGTCCATTATTGGCACGACACTTAGAAATCGAAGCGACGATTATAAAGCTGATCTAATTCGTGACTTTACTACCGTATGCTTGCCCGCTTTTGAGAATAAAGAGCTTAGGGTAAATATCGATACTCACTATAGCATTGAAGATATCGGCGAACCCCACGTGCGTTTGGAAAACAACGATACGCAGGGCAAGTTGGTTCTTTCTTGGTAAATGAGCTTTGCAGTAAGCTTATCTAATTGCCAACGAAGCCTTCGTCGGGTTTCGTTGGATTGGCTTCTGCCGCATTGCGGGCCAGGTCGTCACAGCGCTCATTTTCAGGGTGCCCCGAATGGCCTTTTACCCAATGCCAGTTTACCTGATGCTTTTTTACCGCTTCATCTAGTCGCTTCCACAAATCTGCGTTCTTGACGGGTTTTTTATCTGCCGTGCGCCAACCGTTCTTGCGCCAGTTATGGATCCATTGATTAATACCATTTTTTACGTACTGGCTGTCGGTAGTTAATTCAACGTTGCACGGTTCGTTTAAACTATTAAGCGCTTCGATAGGGGCTAATAGTTCCATACGGTTATTAGTTGTGTGGGCAAAGCCGTCGCTCAACTCTTTTCTATGCTGCTTGTAAATCAGTACAGCTCCGTACCCGCCCGGTCCAGGGTTGCCCAAGCACGAGCCGTCGGTGTATATATGAATGGTCTTTTGAGCCACAGCGTTTCCTTTGATTTAACTGGCTTAATTTATATTGCCTTTTCCCTTAGCGGATTGCGAAGGGGTTGATATACTATCAAAAAATGAAAGTGTAATTATAGTAGAGGTTCCATGCGCCAAATTGTTCTCGATACTGAAACCACAGGTATTGACCCCAAAGAAGGCCACCGCATTATCGAAATAGGGTGTGTTGAAGTTGTTAACCGCCGATTGACGGGGAATCACTTTCACGTTTACATCAATCCGGGCCGTCACATTGAACAAGAGGCAATTGAAGTCCACGGTATAACCAATGAATTTCTTGCCGACAAGCCTACATTTTCTCAAGTGGCTCAGGAGTTTGTGAGCTTTATCAAAGGGGCACAGTTAGTCATTCACAACGCGCCCTTCGACGTTGGGTTTATGGATCACGAGTTTGGCATGGAAGCGTCTACCAAAGGCGTTATTACTAACCAAATTTGCGATGTTCTCGATACACTTACTCTTGCTCGCCAAATGCACCCAGGCCAAAAGAACAACCTCGATGCCTTGTGTAAGCGTTATGGTATAGACAATAGTCATCGTACCCTTCACGGCGCTTTGCTGGATGCGGAAATCCTGGCAGATGTTTACCTGTTGATGACCGGTGGGCAAACTAAGCTTAAACTGGCGTCTAGCTCTGGCAGCGACGCAGACTCCACGGCAATTCGCAGGATTCAGCGAAGTGCAAATAAATTAAAGGTTATTAAAGCTACCGCCGATGAGATAACACAGCATGAGGCTCGCCTGGATATTGTTGAAAAGGCAGGAGGCAAATGCTTATGGCGCCCTCAACCTGAAGAGGTGCCTTAGCAGAACATAATCAAACAGAACTAAAATAGCCAAACAATGCAGGAGCAGCGTAGCGTGAGAGTGTGGTTTTATTGGGTAATTTTTTTATCATTGTTTATACACTTAAGCGCTAGCGCTCAGTCGCAAGAAGACGAACGCGACGCTGCAAGGCAGCTTGCTGATAGCGCTGTACAAAATGCTCAATCAAGCAACACAACAATAGATACATCTCCTCTTACAGAGCTTGGTGATGAATACACCAACTCCATTCAACTGTTACAAAACCGCTTTCGCGTTGACTATAACGTTAAAGAAATCACCATGGTTTTCTTTAGGGAGTACGGTTCTGCCCCTGTAGTGCTGGTTAGACCCGATGGTTCAAAGCTATTTCAAGGGCGCGTCGACGAAGAAAAGGTGCAGTGGTACGACGCTGATACCTTTGACATGATCACCATCAAAGATCCTGTGCCAGGACCTTGGCAAGCTGTAGGTCAAGTATTACCGCAAAGCCGTGTAATGGTTTTGTCTAATGTTGAACTTCATGCTGAGCCGTTACCGAATGTGCTGTTTGCCGGCGAAATACTTAAATCCACAGCCTATTTAACCAACAACGGCAAGCCTATAGAAAACAAACAGTTCAGAGATGTCGTCGACTTAGAGATTGAGTTTAAGAGTACCAATAACCCTAACTACGGCAACTTTGGTACAAATGACCAGCGCATAGCGACATTTAAAGACGATGGGCGAGGGATGGATGAGCGACCAGGAGATGGCGTTTTTACTGGCCAGTTCAACTTGAAAATACCGGCTGGTGAATGGAAGCCTATTTTTCGCGTAAGCACACCAATGTACACCCGCGAGCAAATAGGCGAACTTATCGTCTTACATGAAAATCCCGTGTCTATTGATGTTGAAATGGATGGAGGCGGAGAGGGATATCATAAAATTATCATTGATGTAGACCGTGAATTAGTCGACATCGAGTCACTGTTAGTCGATGGCAAAGTGAAGTTTCCTAATTCCGATATGCAGAATTTTTCGCTAACAGAAGGCGGTGTGGATCCTCGAGAGCACTTAATTGTCGCCTACGAAGAAGGAATTTTTAGGGTAAAACTCACTGCTTACGGCACGACAATGGATGGGCGCGATTTTATATTAGATGTCCCTGAATATAGTTTTGTGGCAGAGGGACCTGCCGAGCCTGAGGTTGAAGACCCTTTAATCAATGGAAAAGATCCTATCGTTGATGGCAGTGCACCCTCAATAACGCAACCTGAAGTGCCACAAGACGATATGCAGCCAAATTCGGTAGAAGATGAAATGGATGATGGGACGCTAACCCTCATTCTGGTGGCCGTAAATGGGTCTATAGTGCTCATCGGAGTAATCGCTGCTGCTGTAATTATTATTATGCGAAAAAAGGCGTCTGCGCCTAAGCAAGCAAATAGTATTGCAAAGCCATCCGGAGAAACCACCGATGCTGACCTTACTATGGAATCTGAACCTAAGGGGTTTAAAAAACTGTTAGGGCTATTCAAAAAGCGTGAAAAAGCTGAAAAGGAATAGCAGGGAGACCAGCGCTTCAGTTTAAGGCGTCGCTAATTTGTTCAGTTTGAATTTTATTTCGACATAATGCCTATTTAACAGGCAAACAAACCGCAGATGACAATTTTATTAATAAAAAGCGTTGACTCCACATAGGGGAATACGTATTATCTGCGCCGCAGTCAGGGGACAGGGCAACAACAGCCAAGTCAACTCACTGATAACATTGAAGATGTGGAGCGGTAGTTCAGTTGGTTAGAATACCGGCCTGTCACGCCGGGGGTCGCGGGTTCGAGTCCCGTCCGCTCCGCCATTAATGATAAGCTTTTCTTCTTAGATAATTCCCCCTTCTGGGGACACTCAAAAAGTTCTTTTTTACTCTGCAGTTAAAATTGCTGTTCTCGCTATCGCACTTTATTTATTCTTACCCTCTTGTCAGTTAGCCATTCAAGAAATTGCTCCATTTCCCAATTGCACAATGTGACACTAGAAACATTATTCCTCTTCGATTAATAGTCTTCTATGAAGTAAAAAAACACCCAACAAACAGTAACATGCCCTAAAGTCGTAGTGTCTTTTTTTTAATTTGTACTAAAGTTAGGTCGTTCACGCTAAAAAAACACGGAAATTATGAATAAAAGCGACCAAAAACAGTACTTTCTTGCTGATAATTTAAAAGCAATTGGGGTGTCATTGCTAAGCGTAGTGGGTGTGACCCTATTACTTGCTATCGTTATGTTTGTGTTTATTCGAGAACAAGAGGAGAGTCGCGCTATAGAAATACTAGATAATGTGCGCGTAGTATTTAGAGATGCTGAGATCACGCTCGATTACCTAAATGCGCTTCCGTATCAAACCTGTGAAATGGATAACTTAGCGGAAATGCGAAAAACCTTGTTTCGCTCTCGATTTGTAAAAGAGATAGGTTTTTATCAAAATAACGAGCTATTGTGCAGTACTTATTTGGGCATTCTAGAAGAGCCCATGAAAGAGGTTAAGCCTGATTTTTATACTCAGCTTGGCGACGCTTTTTGGATAAATACTCCTCTTCAGCTTTTCGATAAACAAGCTACCGGTACTATAGTACAGCGCGGACGTTACAACGCAGTATTGGATATGGATAGTGTCATTGGTTACAGCTACACGCAAGATTGGCAGCTGTTCTACAATGGCGATCAGTTTTATCATATGGCAGGTAATCCTAGCCTTGTCGGTTCTACCCTCAGCCAAGATGACATGGACGCACGCACTGGCTACTTTTCCTTACAATTTATCCAGTGTGATGAACGCTACAATCATACCTGCCTAAAAGTGAAATCTGATCACGGTCGCGTATTAGATTTGCACATGGGCAAGCTGGTGTTGTTTGTGTTTGCTATGTTAATGACAGCAGCGTTGACGCATATGCTTACCTTTAACTATTTAAGACGACGACGTTCACTTGAGTCTCGCGTCGGTAAAGGGCTAAAAGAACATAAGTTCTATTGCTTGTACCAACCTTTTGTAAACTTGGAATCGGGAAAGGTCATTGGGTGCGAAGTATTGAGTCGATTTGAGGATGAATTTGGGCCGATTTACCCTGACGAATTTATTCCTCAGGTAAAAGAGCAGGATATGACCTGGGAATTTACGGTTGATATGATTACCACCGCCATGAGAGAACTCAACGAAAACCCAGAGATCCCCGAAGGCTTTAAGGTATCGTTTAATCTATTCCCCTTCGATTTTACCCGCGAAGGTAGTTTGGACCTAGACTTTGTACTAGATATGAACGTAAAGAACTTCAAGTTAGTTTTAGAGATCACTGAAGATGAGCAAATCGCCACTCATAGTGCGGTGAAGCATATTAAGTCACTGAAGAGTAAAGGCTTCTTATTTGCAATTGACGACTTTGGAGTGGGTTATTCAAATTTAAGCCAGCTTAAAACGCTAAACTGTGATTACCTTAAAATTGACCGCAGCTTTGTTATGGATATGGAAGATAACAGCATTCGTTCATCACTCATCCCTCACATTGTGAGTATTGCCGAAGGACTTAATGTTGATTTGATTGCAGAAGGGGTTGAAAACATTGATCAATGCAATGAACTGAAAGGATTAACCATCGGCTTTGGTCAAGGGTGGTTATTTGGCAAGCCACAGTCTGCGGATGCGTTGGCCAAAAGCGTTCAAGGCACGCAATAATACAGATTCATATTTACGTTTTAGCGCTGTTATTTTTCAGTTGGTGTTGGTAGTGTTTAACGCTACCATTCACCGTCTGGAAATTAAAGAAGAATACTCGCATGCAGGACGTGCTAATTTGCCGCAATATTAATAAAACCTATCAAGATGGCAGTAATGCTACCCCCGTTTTACACGATGTCTCTCTTTCAATAAAAGCTGGCGAACATGTTGCTATTCTAGGTAGCTCCGGCTCAGGTAAAAGCACCCTTTTACATATTCTTGGAGGGTTAGATAAACCTTCTAGCGGTGAAGTCGAATTCAATGGAAAATCACTCGGTCAATTATCTGGAAATGCATTAGCAAAGCTTCGCAATGACGAAATGGGCTTTATCTATCAATTTCATCATTTACTCGGTGAATTCACAGCGTTAGAAAATGTAGCAATGCCGCTAAGAATTAGAGGGCTCTCGACCAAATTGGCCCACGGCAAGGCTCGTGAAATGTTAGATGAAGTTGGGCTTTCTCACCGCGTCGACCATTTACCATCGACCATGTCAGGCGGTGAACGACAGCGTGTGGCAATAGCACGAGCTTTAGTTACCGAGCCATCAGTGGTACTGGCCGACGAACCTACAGGAAATCTTGATGACTCGACGGGTGAGCAAATTTATAAACTGCTTACTAGCTTAAGTGATAAAAAAGGGACAGCGTTTGTTGTCGTTACCCATGATATTACCTTGGCCGGGAAAATGGACAGGGTGCTGAAGATAAAGGACGGCAGATTAGCGAGCGATACGTTATTCAAGGAGAGCCAAGATGCTCGCCTTTGAATTGGCCCAACGCTTCAGAAAAACACGTTCAGAACAGCGTTTCATCTCTTTTATTTCTATGTCATCCACCATTGGGATTGCCCTTGGTTGCTTTGTACTAATTGTGTTGCTGAGCGTAATGAACGGGTTTGAAAAAGAGCTTACAAGTCGTATTTTGAGTGTGGTCCCTCATGGTGAATTATATAGCAAGAGCGAAAGCGGAATAGAAAATTTAGACGCGCAGCTCTATCGTTTGTCTCAAGATAGCCGTATTGCCTCTGTCACGCCATACACAGGGATAACCGGAATGTTGCAGTCAAAGGGGGAGTTGAAGGCGATTAGCGTTACTGGTATTCCGGTAAACAGTGTTAGCGACAAATATGCTGAAAGAGTCACAAGTGACGATTGGCAACGTTTTTCGATGCAAAAAAATGGTCTCATCGTAGGAAAGGGTATTTTCGCTTCCATGGACCTTAATATTGGTGACATTGTTCAAATACTCATTCCCCAAACAACACAGGATCTAACCTTCAAAGCCCCACGTTCAATTACGCTTTCTATTTCTGGAGTGCTATCTGTTGGCGGTGAACTCGATAACCAGCTGGGTTTAATGCACTTGGAAACAGCGTCTGAAGCTATTGGTATTTCATCTAAGTCACAAGGAATTCAGTTTACACTTAACGACCCATTTTCATCTTACGACACGATGCGAGATATAGGTTACAGCTACCCTCAGGGTGTTTACATGTCTGACTGGACACGTACCCAAGGCCACTTATATAACGATATTCAGCTAGTTAGAGCTGTGGTGTATATCGCCTTGACGCTGGTCATTGCCGTTGCTTGTTTTAACATTGTGTCGTCACTGGTTATGGCGGTTAGAGACAAACAGGCTGCCATCGCAATATTAAAAACCATGGGAGCGACGGATCGTTTAATTCGCAATACCTTCGTGTTGCAGGGCGTTATCAATGGCGTTATAGGCATTACTGTAGGTGTGGTTTTAGCGCTACTGGTAGCACCTAATCTCTCTGAGATTGTTCGCTTTATTGAGGTGGCGATAGGCATAGAAATTCTATCAGGCGATATATATTTCATCGATTTCCTACCATCTGATCTACATTGGCAAGACGTTGTAGTAACCGTGGTTGTTGCTATGTTCTTGAGTGTGGGCGCTACTATTTATCCAGCGCAAAAGGCAGCCAAAGTATCACCTTCATCAGCGCTTCACTAACTTTAAGCTCAATAGGGTAAGTAATACCAGTCAGCATAGATCATTACCCACTCAGCGAGAGTTAAAATGTTCGTAATCGCGGCGTGTTACCGCAGGTATAGTGGTTCTACATCAAGGTGACACAACAAAGAGTACGGACATTTTAAACTCGCCCTTCGGGAAGGTCTGGCAAGCTTCCTAGCTTCATTCTGGGAATTTGAAAGGGAACAGCCATTCCTGCATTCCCACGCTTTGCTAGGAAGCTTGCCGGCGCCTTCTGAGTGGGCAATTATCTATGCGGATTGGTATAACGGAGCAAGCAACTAACTAAAAAAGGCCAGCATCAATTGCTGGCCTTTTTTAGTTTGCGACTGCTTCTGTAAACTCATATGTAAATCGAGCTAAAGAAGCTTTTATAGTCGTTACTTATTCTTTTCAAAATGTTCGAAGTCAACATCTTCCTGCTTCAAACCGGCTTTAGGATCGTTATAAACGCTTTCGTCCAATGCTCCTTCGCTTTTAGCTACAATGCACGACACCATACAGTCGCCAGTAATGTTTACCGCAGTGCGTGTCATATCCAGCAGTCTGTCTACACCGATAATAAGTGCGATCCCTTCAACCGGTAGGTTCACTTGCTGCAATACCATAGCTAGCATGATAAGGCCCACACCTGGCACACCAGCGGTTCCGATAGAAGCAAGGGTGGCGGTAAGTACTACCATCATATAGTCGCCAAGGCTTAAATCGACAGCGTAAACCTGGGCAATAAAGACCGTGGCAACACCTTGCATTATGGCCGTGCCGTCCATGTTAATTGTTGCGCCTAGCGGCAGGGTGAACGACGATACCGAGTTACCTACGCCAAGTTTGTTTTTCGCCGTTTCCATAGTAACGGGTAACGTAGCGCTACTGCTTGAGGTACTAAATGCGAATAGCGCAGCGTCACGCATTTTCTTCATCAAGATAACAGGGTTTAATCCCGATAAAGCTTTTAGCAGCACTGAGTAGGTTACCAGGCCGTGGAGGATTAACACGCCAAATACTAAGAAGAAATATTTCGCCAGGCTCAGAATTGTTTCGCCACCAATAGTGGAGAAGAGTTTCGCCATCAACACGTACACGCCGTATGGCGCTAAGTTCATGATGATGGTTACAAGACGCATGATTACCGTATTAATATCTTCAAAGATAGCGGTAAGACGCTTGCCCGCATCACCTGTCATCGCCATAGCTATACCAAACAGTACGGCAAACACAATGATCTGTAGCATGTTGCCCTGTGCCATTGAGTTAATTGGGTTGCTTGGGAACATGTTAACGATAACGTCAGACAGGCTAGGGGCCTCTTTCGCTTGGAAGGTAGTTTCTGTTGTTAGATTTAGCCCATCACCCGGAGACACCACTAAAGCTATACTCATGGCTAGTGTTATGGCAATGGCGGTTGTGACAACATAGAGTCCGACTGACTTTGCGCCAAGTCTTCCCAATTTACTAGGGTCAGACAGTGTGCTGGTTCCGCAAATTAAGGAAACAAACACAAGAGGAACCACAAGCATTTTTAAGCTGGCAATAAATATTTGGCCGAGAGTGGAAAATATACCTTCTACAAGAATGTTATACGTTGAGAACTCTAAACCGAATATCGAAAAAGTAAAATCTCCGCTATCATCAAACAATAATTGGAGAAAGACACCAGTCAAGATACCGGCAGCCATGCCGATAAAGATGCGGGCGGTTAAACTATATTTATGTGCAGATGAAGACATTAATGTTCCCTGTGCATTTTTATATTTTTAATCTTTCGTAGTGTGCCAGATTCAGTTGATTTTTAAACATAAAAAACGACGCAATTGTCAATAAAAGAGGTTCAGGAACGAATTATGTCGACATTAGCGAAAACGCTAAGCCTAATTAGCGCATTATTTATGCTAACAGCATGTGGTGGGGGCGGTTCATCAGTCTCTCGAGATAACACGGACAACGGAAGCGGAGACGGCGGTACCACATCACCAACCTATTCAATCGCTTTAACACTGGAAAATGAAAGTGGAGCAAGCGACAACAGCCTTTCTGAAGACAATAGTCTGTTTGTTGTTGCGACCGTGTCAGATCAAGATGGCAATCCGCATGCAGACGCGTTACTTACTTTTACGCTAAGCAATGAACAACTAGCCGAGTTTGGCAACGACACGGGAACGGCGCGTACAAATTCAAATGGTGTAGCCCGATTACGCCTTAATGCCAGCACGGCTTCTGGAGATGGCGAAATTACCGCTGCGCTCGGTAGCGGCGAAACGGGAACTACTACGTTTTCAGCCACAGCGGTGACAAGCACCGACCCAACCACAATAAGTGTATCGCTAGCCTTACAAAATGCAGCTGGGGAAGCAGACAACAGCTTATCTTCTAGCAACGCATTGGTTGCACTGGCAACCGTGACCAATTCTGAGGGTGAGCCTCAAGCCGATTTGCTCCTAACTTTCTCATTGAGCAACGATGATTTAGCGACGTTTTCTAACGATACTGCCACTGCACTGACTAATGCTGAAGGCGTAGCGTCGATCGGTATGTCGGTGGGAAGCGCATCAGGGGATGGTGAAGTAACGGCTACTTTGCCAACGGGTGAAGCGGATTCAACTACATTCAGCTCTACGGGCAGTACAACGGTAAGTGAAGAGCCCGCGTCACTGGAGCTTTATGCTAACAGTATTCAACTCGCCTCAAGCGGTAGTGATGAAGTTGAGTTGATAGCACTGGTTAAAAATGAACAAAGTGTGCTGATGGAAGGGGTAGAAGTAAGCTTCTCTGCCGCATCAGGCGATGGGGTTGAACTTCAATTAACTCAACCAGAAACCGCCGCAGATGGTACAGCGCGCGCAATATTAACGTCTCAGAACGATGCGTCAAACCGCACCGTCACCATTACAGCAGGTGCAGGCAGCCTTACGCAAACAGTTGAAATTACCATTGCTGGTACAGAAGTCACCATCAACGGTGCATCGTCAGTTATTTTGAACGACAGTGTAGATTATACAATTCGTGTTCAGGACTCTGACGGAACATCAATTCTCAACCAAGACGTAGTGCTAAGTGCGGTTAACGGAACGCTTAGCAGCACGACTGTTAATACGGGCGCAAACGGACAAGCGACAGTGTCTTACACTGCATCAACGTCTGGCGAAGATACTATCACTGCGGCAGCACTTAACGCTGAGACAAGCTTTACGGTGCAAGTTCAGCAAGACGAATTTAACTTTGTCAACTTGCCTACAGAGGAAGTGCCGCTAGGGCAGACTCAAACTATTACGGTCCAGTGGCGTCAAGACAACACGCCTGTGGTAGGTCAAAATGTTACCTTTAGCGCGTCACGTGGTGTTATTGCGGGCAACGCAACTGTAGTGACCGATGCAGAAGGGCAAGCGAGTATTGATATCAGTGCGAATAATGCTGGTATCTCTTCAATCACTGCATCAGCGAGTGACGGAAGTGGGAATGTGTTGGTTTCAGCACTCACTCAGATTGAGTTTATTGCCACCACACCTCACACACTGATTGCCGATGCATCACCTGACATCATTGGCCCTGACGGTCAAACCAGTACCATCAGTGCAGTTGTTCGCGACGTTGATGGAAACTTGGTGAAAAACAGTGTGGTTAACTTCTCTGTATCTGACGTATCGACCGGATTTGTATCACCTTCTCAGGCAACCACCGACAGCAAGGGGATAGCGACCACCGTCTTTACTTCAGGATCGGTATCGACTCAAGACGCGGTAGTGGTTACTGCTTTTGTTGCTGACGACCCAGCCATTGACGACGAGGTTGTGTTAACAGTGGGCGCACGTGCTTTTGATATCTCGCTAGGAACGGGTAATGAGCTTGAAGAAGCCACATCGACTTCTTACCTAAAGCGCTTTGGTGTGTTTGTATCAGATTCTGCAGGTCAGCCCGTTAGTGGCGTCAACCTGACTGCGTCAGTTGCGCCGGTAAAATACGTAAATGGCGGTGAGTATAGAACCGGCTTTTGGGTATTCGACGATGATGCTTCTCAATGGGTTGCAATAGTAAATCAAAACTGTGAAACCGAAGACGTTAACGACAACGGTATTTTGGATACAACACCAAGAGATGAAGATACCAATGAAGACGGTATGTTAACTCCTGGATTAATTGGGACCATCGCGTTTGCCAACGGTGCAGCGGTGACAGATGAGAATGGCTACGCGGAATTGGAATACCGTTATCCTCGCAGCTATGCAATCTGGTATGACGCTGTCATTTCAGTGTTTGGGCAGTCTACAGGCAGTGAAGCAAGTGCGAAGATGCGTTACACCCTAAGTATTTCTGCTGACGACGTGACGGATGAAGGGGCATCACCGCCAGCTAATCCATTTGGGGTAACTGACCAGTGTACGCTGGTTACACCGTAAAGCGTTTGAAATTAACACGTAAAAAAAGCCGGCTTATAGCCGGCTTCAGATTGATGATAAACCCCTCTTTTTTCGGAGGGGTTTATTTTTTCTAGCAGCCGAAGGCTGCGATCGCGATATTTT